>CAMPHD010000037.1 GCA_946885765.1 uncultured Thalassospira sp. | reverse complement strand
AGCCTCAAGCCCCAAAGCGTCACATGGTCGGGTACGTCCGGTGCCCCGACAGCACCGAAATAGATGGCATCATGGTTCCGGATCTGCTCGCGCCCGTCAGCAGGCATCATAGCACCATGTTTCTTGTAATAGTCCGACCCCCAATCGAAGCTATCGAACATCATGTTGAATCCGCCATCGCGCTTTGCCAGCACGTCAAGGACTTCGACACCGGCCGCAACAACCTCTTTACCAATCCCGTCGCCCGGGATGGCAGCAATACGATAAGTCTTCATGATCAGTCTCTTGGTTAGCAGTTAACTTTGAAAATTCAGGCTCACATGCCCCTAGAACAGCAATCCCGATGGCATGCGGATCAGCAAGACATCCGCCATCAGCCAATACAGGCCAGTCACGATTGCAAATCCGGCGAGTGTTTCGACGATAATGCGTTTGACTGGCATATCTTCGTAACAGGACACTCTGGCCAGCGACAGGAAGGCCAGAATGGCCGCAACCCAGAAACCGGTCAGCGGTATAGCCACGACCCAAAAGCCCATCACAACAATCAGGGCAATGCGCCGCGAAACCGATTCACCAGCCTGTTCTCCGCTCTTTACACCTGCGGGTTTACGCAACAGGTTCATGGCAAAAAGGACACCCGAAAACACAATCAGTGCGACACAGATCGTTATCGGGAATACTGAGCCCAACGGGGACATTTCCGATGTCTGCGTGATGGCCCAAACAGCCATCAGCACCAACAGAACAACAATCCCCATACCTGCGGTATCGCGTGGCTTTGCGATGACACCTTTCAGATGTGCCATCGGATTGATCACAGGCTCCGACAGGGTTGCTTCATCGGCTTTTGCCGTCTCACCGTCCGTTTCGGCATAATTTTTTGCCGCAGCAACCGCGCGCTTGCGGGCTTTCTCCTTGCGATTGCCAAACAGCACCGGGTAAAGCAGCGTGAAAGCCGCCAATGCAACGATAGCAAGGCTGATCGGACGGCCAAAGAACATGCCTGCAATATTGCTGGTTGCATTCCCGATCAGATAGGACTGAACAAACCCCTGTTCGGCAATCTGTCCCAGCACAAGGCCCAGCACGATGGGCGAAGGTGCAAAACCGTACCGGTTCAAAATCCAGCCAATGACACCCAGCACCAGCATCATCTGAACGTCATGCAGGTTGCTGTGTATGGCAAAGCTGCCAACGACCGTCAGAAAGGCGATGGTCGGAACCAGAACGGTCTTGGGGATCGAGGCAATCGATTTATAGGCATACCGCCCGATCAAAAGCCCTGCGGGCAACATCAGTGCGGTTGCAATCAGCAGCCCGAAGATAAAGGTGTAAACAATCTCACCCTGCTGCGCGAAAAGGGTTGGGCCGATCTTGATACCCTGTACCAGCAATGCACCAAGGATCACCGCATCGGGTGGGGTACCGGGGATACCCAGCACCAGCGTGGGAATAAATCCGCCGCCCACTGTGGCGTTGTTTGCCGATTCAGTCGCGATAATCCCGTCCGGTGCCCCGTTACCGAATTCTTCCGGCGTTTTCGACGAACGGCGCGCCTCGGAATAGGAAACCAGCCCTGCTATCGATCCACCGGCACCCGGCAAGATACCGATAATGGTTCCGATAACGGAACTGCGAATGACGTTGAACTTGCTTTTCCATGCAATGCCGAACGCTTCGAACAAACGAATGCCACGGTTCCCCTGCTCCACTTTCAGATGCGGATCGGGTGTTGCCACCAGATCAATCAGAACCGGAATGCAATACAGGCCGATCAGTGCGGAAACGATATCGAACCCGCCCAAAAGCATCTGGGTATCCATCGTAAAGCGGATATCGCCTCCGACAACAGCCACGCCAACCATGGCCAGCATCAAACCGATACAGCCACCGATAAGCCCCTTAAGCGTATTGCCAACCGATAACGCCGAAATCAGGGTCAGGCCAAATATTGCCAGCCAGAAATATTCCGGCGGGCCGAACGCCAGCGCCACCTTGGCCAATGGCGGCGACAGCAACAGCAAGAATATCCCGCCAACCAGACCTCCAAAGACCGAGGCAAGCGTTGCAAGAGTTATGGCAAGGTTGCCATCACCACGCTTTGCCATCGGGAAGCCGTCAAAGGTTGTTGCAATCGCAGACGGGGTGCCCGGTGTATTGACCAGAATGGCGGCGAAGGCACCGCCATAGATGGCACCGGTATAGATCGCACCGAGCGCAATCAACCCGGTCGCCGGGTCCATTGTGAAAGTAAACGGGACCAGAACGGCCACCGCCATGGTTGCCGACAATCCCGGCAAGGCACCAATAATGGTACCAAGAACAACGCCGCCAAGCGCCATCAGGATATTAAGCGGCGTCAACGCGCTGAGAAAATAGCCAAGCAATTCCATGGCGATGGACCTTCCTTTCCCTTCCGATTACGGATTAGCGATTGGCAATACCAAGCTTTTCGCCAATTGCACGGTATTCGGCCTTCTTCTCGGCCATGAATTCCGGCATGTCCTCATAGGAGATATCGGTCAGCACGAAACCGGCTTCTTCCATCTGTTTGATGAATGCCGGGTCTGCGTTGATCTCGCTGATGATATCGGAAAGTTTCTTGCGAATATCTTCCGGGGTCGAGGCAGGAACAGCAATACCGCGATAAGCACCGCCCACAAGATCGATACCAAGTTCCTTGAAAGTCGGGACATCCGGAAATGCCTTCACACGTTCATCCGAGGCAACGGCAAGCATGCGCATGCCCTCGCTATTGTTCACGCCCGACGTAACATAGTTGAAACCGGCAGTCGTCTGGCTGCCCAGGATCGCTGTCACGGCCGGACCGGTACCGCTGAACGGAACATAGGTGGTGGTTACACCAGCCAGTTCGTCGAACTGTTCCTTGGCAATGTGATTCGAGGAATTCGAGCCCGAACCGGAGAATGTCACAACTCCTGGATTGGCCTTGGCATGCTCAATCAGCTGCTGAAGATCCTGAAACTCGCTGTCAGCCGGGACAAAAACCGCATCTGGAGTATAGTGGAAGAAATAGACATGCGTCAGGTCATCGGTTTCATATCCGACATCCTTTTCCATGGGCTGCAGGATCGTGTGCGGCAGATTGGTGCCCATGATCGTATAGCCGTCGGCTTCCATACCGTTAAGCTGCGACCAGGCCTGCGCCCCGCCAGCACCGGCCATATACTGGATTACGGCCTGCTGACCGGTCAGTTTTTCAAAGAAAGGTTGCTGAAAACGCGCGGAAATGTCGGACTCACCACCCGCATTGAACGCAATGATATAGTTGATCGTTTTTTCCGGATATTCTGCAAAGGCCGGGGTGACAAAGAATGATGCCGCAACCGCAGCCGCAATAGCAAACTTACGCATTGATATTCCTCCCGTATGGTGTGGATCACCGGTTTTTCTCTGAACCGGTGCCCGAAAGGCAAAACAGGAAGTTCCCTGTTAGCATTCCGGTATTTTCCCTGATATCTGAACCGGACGTTGCCATGCTTGCTGTAGGACGCAAGCTGCTTTGTTGTTCAATGAATTGCCCGACAGACACATGAAGTGTAGATTTTTTATTCAATCAGTATAATTTCTGATTTCTAATTTCATTATGTCGCAGAGGTTAATAATGACAACCGATAGCGATCTGGGTTTTTTCGTCCTGTTGGCACGGAAAGGAAATTTATCCGCGGCCGCTCTTGAACTTAACCTGTCCCCACCAGCAGTCAGCAAACGTCTGGCTAAGCTCGAAGACAGGCTTGGTGTAAGGTTGATGAACCGCACAACGCGCCGCATCAGCCTCACCAGCGAAGGCGAGGCCTATTTCCAAAGCGCAATCCAGATCATGCGTGATATCGAAGAACTGGAACAACGCGTTTCCGATGCGCGCGAAACGCCCAGCGGACTATTGCGTATCAATGCAACTTTTGGCTTCGGGCGTGAATATGTCGCGCCGGTAATATCGGAATTCTCCCACCTCTATCCTGAAGTGGAAGTTCAGCTGGTGCTGAGTGACGCGCCACTGAACATGGTGGAAGAAGGTCTTGATCTGACAATCCGGTTCGGGGGAATGCCCAATTCCCGGCTACGTGCACGCAAACTGCTCCGCAACAGGCGGTTTTTATGTGCGGCCCCTGGCTATCTTGAACGACACGGCACGCCGAAACGCCTCTCGGACCTTTCCGCACATAACTGCATTATCCTGCGTCAGTACAACGAAAGTTATGATTTGTGGAAGCTGCAACGCGGGCAGGAATCAGAAACCATCAGGGTTCACGGCACGCTCAGCAGCAACGATGGCGAAATCGCCCTGAACTGGGTTCTTGCCGGCCACGGTATCATGATGCGTTCCGAATGGGATATCGCCCGACATGTCAAAGCTGACAGGTTGCGACTTGTGCTCCCTCAATACGCACAAATTGATGCGGACATCTATGCCGTCTACCCCGAACGCCACAATCTTTCGGCAAAAGTCAGGATATTTATCGACTTCCTGCACCGAAAATTGCTCGAAGGGTCAACCGTCGGCTTTGATCAACCCTGAAATGTTACCCATCCCGGGCCTTGATCATCCCAATCAGAATACCCGGCCCGATCACGATCATCCAGCAACCCTGTCCGATAACAGTTAAAATTCGCATCACGCCAATTGCTAATAGTAATCAATTTCGTTATTTCATGTGTTCGTAGCTGCTCTGACGCTGTGATCGCCCCTTTGCCACCGGATCCGCCCATGCTCAAAGAATTCTTTTCCTACTATCTGCCGCATAAACGGCTCTTCATGCTCGATTTCGGGTCGGCTGTCCTGTCGGGTATTTTGTCCCTTGGCTTTCCGGTTGCGGTTGCCGGTTTTGTCGATGTGCTGTTACCCAAACAGGACTGGCTGCTGATTGGGTTGGCGGCTGTCGGATTGCTTCTGGTCTATCTTGCCAATACCGGCTTGATGGCCGTCGTCACCTATTGGGGTCATGTTCTGGGTATCACGATCGAAACCGAAATGCGCAAACGCGCATTCGACCATTTGCAAAAGCTTTCCTTCCGCTTTTACGACAACCAGAAAACCGGCCATCTGGTGGCACGCATCACCAAGGACCTGGAAGAAATCGGCGAGGTCGCCCACCACGGCCCCGAAGACCTGTTTGTCGCGGTCATGACCTTTATCGGGGCGCTGATCCTGATGTTTACCGTGCATAGCGAACTGGCGCTGATTGCAATGACGATTGCACCGCTGGTGATGTGGCTGGTCGTCCGGTTCGGCGGGGAAATGACACGCAACTGGCAAAGCCAGTTTGGCCGTGTCGGTGCCTTCAATGCCCGGATCGAGGAAAATGTCGGCGGCGTACGCGTTGTACGTGCCTTTGCTAACGAGGACCACGAACGCGCCCTGTTTCACAAGGATAATGAACTTTATCGCCATGTGAAATTGCAGGCCTATGGCATCATGGCGATCAGCCTTGCGATCAATTACCTCGGCATGCGGATTGTCCAGGTCGTCATTCTGGTGACGGGGACCTATTTCGTTGTGACCGGCGGGCTGACAGTTGGCGGGTTTGTCGGCTTCCTGCTGCTGGTCAATGTGTTCTATCAACCGCTCGAAAAGATCGCCGCTGTTGTCGAAACCTATCCCAAGGGCATCGCCGGTTTCAAAAACTATCAGGCATTGCTGGCAACCGAACCCGATATTGTCGATCGCGATGGTGCGCGTGATATCGAAAACCTCTCCGGCAATGTGGCATTTGATCAGGTCGGTTTTGGCTATAGCCCGGAACGCACCGTACTCAATGATATCAATCTTTCGATCAAAACAGGTGAAACGGTTGCCTTTGTCGGGCCATCCGGTGCGGGTAAAACCACGCTTTGTTCGCTCGTACCACGCTTTTATGATGTGACCGCGGGCAGGATCACAATCGACGGGATCGATATTCGCGATATCAAAATGAAATCGCTTCGCCGTCAGATCGGCATTGTCCAGCAGGATGTTTTCCTGTTTGCCGGCACATTGCGTGACAATATTGCCTATGGCCGTCTTGACGCCACCGAGGATGAAATCATTGACGCCGCCCATCGCGCCCGTTTGCGAGAACTGATCGCCGACATGCCTGACGGGCTTGATACCGTGATCGGTGAACGCGGGGTCAAACTTTCGGGCGGGCAAAAACAGCGTGTCGCAATCGCCCGTATTTTCCTTAAAAACCCGCCGATCCTTATTCTGGACGAAGCAACATCAGCACTCGATACCGAAACCGAACGCGCCATTCAGCAATCGCTTGATGAACTGGCCGAAGGCCGCACGACACTGGTAATTGCACATCGTCTGGCCACCATCCGCAATGCCGACCGGATCGTTGTAATCACGCAGGATGGCATTGCCGAAGAAGGTACCCATGATGCCCTGATTGCCGCCGATGGCACCTATCGTCGCCTGCATGAAGCACAATCACTTGGCATCAGGACCGATAACAAGTCGGACTGCGCCTGAGACGTAATATGAAACGGCCCGGCTATTGCAAAGCCGGGCCGTTTCATATTTGCCGTTATCGGGCCATCCGTGTACTGGAACGAATAGGCCGTATCACCTGCACCACAGGCCTGCCTTGTTCATCGCGCGAAACCGATGTTTCAACATGATAGACCCGTGCCAGATTATCGGGGGTCAATACCTCCCCGGGCGTGCCGGATGCAACGATTTGACCGGCTTCAAGCAACACAATCCTGTCACAATAACGCGCCGCCAGATCAAGATCATGCAGGGCGGCAATCACAACCCCGCCGCGCTCAGTCAATCGTTCACGCACAAGATCGAGCACCACCATTCGCCAATGCAGATCAAGTGCCGATGTGGGTTCATCAAGCAGCAAAACATCGGGGTCCCGCAGCAATGCAAGCGCAAGCCCGACCAGCTGTCGCTTGCCACCCGACAGAACATGCAGCGGCGACAGGGAAAATTCATCCAGCCCAAGCCGGTTAAAGATATCCTCGATCCGATCAGCCAGTTCGCGATCCGAAAAATCAAGATCAAGGGCGCGCGCCGTACTCCACATCAGTTCGGTCGGCATCAGGACGCTGGGATTAGGAGGTGTTTGCGGCATGGTTGCCACCCGGCGATGCCATGCCATAACGTCCATATCATCCCGATCGCTGCCATCTAGAACGATCCTTCCATGGTGGGTCTTCTCGCCGGTCAGACACCGCATCAGGGTTGATTTACCCGATGCATTCGGGCCAAGAAGCCCCAACACCTCGTCATCATGCAATTCAGGCAGATCGACATCATGCAATATCCTGGTCCGGCCATAGGATGCGGAAATACCGGTGGCAGAAAAGATCGTCATATCGTTTTCCTCCGTCCGGCAAGAAGCCCCAGAAAGACCGGCACGCCAACAACGGCAGTCAGAATGCCAACCGGAATAATGACACCCGGCACAAGCGCCTTGGACAGGAAAGACGCCAGCGACAGGATCAATGCCCCGCAAATTGCCGACCCCGGGACCAGCAAACGATGATCCTCGCCCAGAAGCAGGCGGGCAATATGCGGCCCGACCAACCCGATAAAACCGATCGCCCCGACGAAACAAACCGCAAAGGCCGCCAGAACAGAAATGCGCAGGATCACCCACATGCGAAGCCGGGCAACATTGATCCCCATGCTACGCGCATGGGATTCCCCGCCGCGCAGAAGGGTCATGATCCAGACCTGTCGCAGGGAAAAGGGTAGAATAATCATGAAGCACGCTGTCACCAGCCCGACTTCAGGCCATCCGGCACGGGTCAGATTGCCGATGGTCCAGAATACGATCTGCTGAACCGCTTCGGCACTGGCCAGATATTGCAACCCTGCGGTCAGGGCATTGCAAAGGAACACCAATGCAATCCCGAACAGAACAACGGTCTCGCGTGCGCCGCCGCTCCAACGCACAATCAACAGGATCAATATCCCAGATCCCAGCGCGAAAAGCAGTGCCATCACCGGCAAGATCGCGGTTTCGGGCAGGAAGGGCAGAACCGGAACAAGCACGATTGCAAGGCTGGCCCCGAGAACCGCAGCCGATGACACGCCAAGGGTAAAGGGGCTGGCAAGCGGATTATCAAGAATGGTCTGGGTTTCGATCCCTGCCAATCCCAATGCGGCACCAACCGCAAGCGCAATCAGCGCATCGGGCAGCCGGACTTCCCAAAGAATGATCCGATGCCGGAGCGCCAGCGATTGCGGGTCAAGAATACCTCCGACAATATCGCCGATATCAAGCCCGGCTGGCCCCGCGGCCAGATCAAGACCAAGACTGAGAAAAAGCGCCAGAACCATTACAGATATGATCAACAACCTGCGACGATGAATGGCTCCAAACCGGTCATGAAGCGAAAGATCAGCGGGCGCCATGATGTACCGTCGCGCTGTGAACACCATGAAGGTCGAACGGTAACCAGGTGTCGTAGATATATTGCATGGTCTTTTCCGGATGAAGATCGGCAAACAGGTCCGGATGGATCCATGTTGCAAAGGCTTCGAGCGCCACGATGTTAAAAGGCGAGTTATAAAAATTGTGCCAGATGCTGTGTGCCCGGCCGCTTCGAACGGCATCAAGGGCTGCAAATTCGGGCGCGGCGAGATAACGTGCGAGACTGTCGGCTGCCATTTCGGCCGTCATACCTGCCCCCAGCGCAACCGGCAAAGCCCCGTCTCGATATTCCTTGACCGTACCCGATGCTGTCCCGATCCAGACATCCGGATTTTCCGTCAACAAAAACTCAGCCGTATGCTGGGCCGTTGGTCCGGGGGCGACGGCATCGGCAATATTAAGGCCGCCCGCCTCACCAACAAAAGGTCCCAGCATGCCCTCTGCCATGCCCCAGCAACATTCGAAACGACCGGGATGGGCCTGTAGAAATACCGTCGGACGGACATCAACATCCGCGACCCGTTGGCGAATGGTCTCAAGCTGGCTTTGGTAAAAGGCAATATAGTCGCCTGCCCGGTCCTCCGCCCCCAGTACACGACCGAGAATTTCGATAGAAGGCAGGGTGTTGTTCAATGGATCAGCCCGAAAATCGATAAAGATGATTTGCGTACCAGCAGCCGTAAGCTGATCAATCATTTCTGCATTTTTTGCCCCCGGGCCGTGGTCATTCAGCCCGAAAATCGCCAATTGCGGGGCCAGATCGATAATCTTTTCGACCGAAACACTATCCTCGCTACGCCCGCCAAATAAGGGGATATTTTTTGCTTCAGGGAAGCTGACCAAAAGCTGCTGTTCAAGATCGGGCTGTGTCCAGCCAAGCGGCGTCATCATGCCAACCAAACTGCCAACCGGATCAGATGGCCGCAACATGGCCAAAAGCGGAATATACCGCCCCTCGCTGATCACCAGCCGTTCGACCGGCGTTTCAATGCGCACCTGTCGCCCGGCAAGGTCGGTTATTTCAATCGTTTCAGCCCGCACAGGAAGGCTTGCCATCAAAGCCAGACCCGCCAGAAAAAGTGCGCGCAACACATGCGGCATGCCACTTTGCCTCCGTTAACAGAAAAACCTGGGACCGGCGAACCGGTCCCAGGCAATACATCAAATCTTTTAAAACCCTAGAAGCGCGCCTTAGCCATCAACAGGAAAGACCGGCCCGGTTCGTAAAGCGGCGTCACAGATGCGAAATCCTGACCATAAGTGGCACGATCCGCATAGTTTTCGTCGAACAGGTTGTTGACCTCAAACCGCAATGTAAGGAACTCGGCTGCTTCGGGCTGATACTCGGCATAAAGATTGATTACCTCGTAGGCTTCAAGAGCCTGGCCACCGGCCTCAACCGTATCGGTATTTTTCAACGCGGCATCGATATTACCGCCAACCAGAACCCCTATATCGTCAAACCGGTGCGCAGCCTCAAGCGCGATAACACGCCCCAGCGGAGCACCGAAATACTGGGTAGCATATGAACTTGCCGCACCGCTATTGACCGTGATTTCGGTATCGGTGTAGCTGACGCGGACAAAGCCCGGTCCCCAGTTATACCCGGTACCAACATCATATCCGCGCGTTTCGAAATCGGTGGTAATGCCGGGGCCTGCGCCACCGGGACTGCGCGCATTGTCAAATACACTGCGGAAAAGCCCAGCATTGAAAGTGAAGCCTTCATAGTGAGCTTCAAAGCCCGTTGTATAGTTTTCGGCACGTACCGGCTTGATGCCTTCGCTATAATCCCAAGTTGTTCTGTGGATGAAGTTTTCAGCCAGTGCAACACCACCCCACACATTGGAATAACCGGCATTGAGCGTCAGAAAATCGGTCACGTCATAGGCTGCGGAAACGTTGCCGCTCAGGCCTTCCTGATCAATCTCGGTACCGTCGATGCCTTCGAAATATTGTTTGTCACCACGCAGACCGAATGACAGGCGCAGCGGGTCAAGGGGCTGAATACGCGCCTGTGTATAAACACCGAAGTTTGTAGCGACTTCTTCGGTATTCATATCCGGGTCTTTGTATTCGGCATTGTCGCGATAGAAATCCATACCTCCCGTGATGGTATCGCGATCAGTCAGATTGAAATCATTTTCAACCTTGCCGGAATAACTGCCGGTCACTGCGTCGCTGCCATACGGCTCGGGAACGCCAAGATTCGTCTCGCTATAAGCAAGGACGAATTTGGGGTCCCAAAGCCCTTGGGCATCAGGCATATTATAGTTGAAGGAGAAATTGCGCCGTTGCAGATCATAAAGGCGCTCCGGCGACACAGGTGCCCCATCCGTCGTACTGGTCATATTCGCCCGATAGGGCCTGTTGGAACGGTCACGCACCTGTTCCGCCGAAAGTTCGAAACGATGGCCATTCTGTGCGTCATAGGCCCCCTTCACCAAACCGGACCTGAGATCGGCACCGGTCCCAAGCATTTGCTCACCATCGCCAGACTCAAAATCATCGCCCTTGGCCCATTTGAAATAGCCCAGCAGTTCCACATTGCCTGCCCGACCATAGGACGCAAGATCATTGGCAAAGGTTTCGGAGTTCGTGTCGTAGCTGGCCTTTACATAACCGCCCAGCGCACGTCCCGGCTCAAGCACATCGTCAACATCGACAGTTTCATAGACAATCGCACCACCCAGCGCACCTGCCCCTGCATCTGCAGGCGCAACGCCCGGATCGACACGGACTGCTTTCAGCAGAGAAGGATCAATCAGGGTTGTACCATTATGGTGAAACACCTTGTTGTTCTGGCGTGCGCCATCAATGGAAACGGCAAGATTGGTTTCCTCTATCCCGTTGACATAGATTTTCTGGTTCATCGGCAATGAGCCACCGACCGAAACACCGGATTCACCGGCAAAGACTTGTTTGACATCCTGCGGATTACGACGATCAAGATCTTCGCGCGTGACGCGGACCGAGTTTGCCCGATCCGCAGCCCCCGGACGGTCATCGGCCACACTGGCCGCTTCGATCAGGATCGGGCTGACCATGGTTTCGGATGCGTCACTGCTTTGCGCCGAACTTGTGATCGTGACCGATCCGTCATCGGCAATCCGGTACACAAGCCCGGTTCCCGCCAGAAGACGTTGCAGGGCGGCCTCGGTATTCATCAGGCCGACGACGCCATTGGTTTGCACATCACGTACCAGATCGCCATGGGCCGAAATCTGAAGACCGGCCTGCTGCCCGAAAAGGGCAAGCGCATCAGCAAGTGGTTGTTTAGCAATATCGAAATCGTGTTGCTGGCTAGCCTGTGCCAGTTCACTGGTTGCGGCTTGGGCCGCCGTGGCTGGCGCCGTATTTTCCATCGCACCGGCCGAAAATGCGATCCCCGAAACCGCGAATGCCGATAATGCTGTCGACATCGCAAAGGTACGACGCCATTTCCCCGAAGCCATCGACAAATTAACCCCCGTCATCAAGTTCAGTCTCCGCCTGGTTTTACGTTTTGCAGAATGGGCGATTTGCAAATGCGAATTAAGTTCACCCTTTAACCAAGCAACGAAGGGGGAGGTGGCGATATTCAAAAAAAGTTGAGATTTTTTCGCAATATCATTTTTCGCCGTGTTTTCCCGGCGATTTCAGACAAGCGCTATTTGAGTGACAGCATAAGAATCCACGGCGAAATTTCGCGAAGCACAGCACCTTGCGCATCTGCAACCGCGGCAAGGACCGCCTTGGGATCTTCAAGGTTATAAATCCCGGTCAACGGCTCGCTTCCGAGTGCATCATCGCTGATCAAAATCCAGCCATCGAAATAACGGTCAACCATTTCAACGACCTCGGCAACCGACTGATCCTTGGCAATCAGTCCCCCGCCACGCCATGCCGCCACCAGTTCGGGCGCTATTGTCTGGCGAACAAATGAACCATCTTGGTCAACATGCACCATGTCACCGGCACCAAGTTCGGATACATTATCTGACTGGCCCCCACGGGTATGTTCCACACGAACCCATCCGTGTTCAACAGCGACATCAACACCGTACCCACCACGACGGACATCAAATGCAGTCCCCAGAACCGTTGTTTCGGTTTCACCGGAAATCACACGAAACGGTCGATCCGTCATTGGCACAACGTCGAAAAACGCTTCACCTCGCAACAATTCAATCTGTCGTTTATCCCCAGCAAAAGCCAGCGCAACCGCACTATCTGGGGCCAGATGCAACATGCTGCCATCCGGCAGCTCGACCACGCGCACTTCACCGGTCGGGCTTAGATAATCCGCATTCAGATCAATCATCCAGCTGGGCACGGCAATGACCAACAGGCACGCGACCAGCGCACATCCCGACAGACCCAGCGAAAGCTGCCGCTGCCAGAATGGATGCGCGCGCCGTCCGCGTACCGTGGCAATCGGGCTGGCGTCCGCATCTGGCATCGCAATGACGCTATCTTCGCGCAAAACATTCGGCTGCGCTTGTTTCACCCTGTCCTGCCATTCCGCAACATGGACCGGCACAGTCATATCAAGCATCTGCCAGACACGAAGTGTCTCGTCCCAATCGACGCGATTTTCCGCACTGCTTTCAAGCCACGCGTCATGGCGTGCGCGCAAATCCGGGTTATCGGGATCGTCGCTGAGCAAAGCGATCCACTCGCTTGCCGACCCTGGCGTCGTCATATTGTTCATCGCCTCGCATCTCTCCATGTGCTTGGCAGGACAGCGGCCGCTTTTGCGGTCCGTTTTGCGGGATTTTTCATGTCCTGACACATTGCGTTGCTTCCTTACTGAATAAACGATGGCAGTCTGCTGAATTTTCAATTTTTCAGCATTTTTTGCGCACGCTTACCTCTCCCTTGCCAAACGCGTTTTGCAATGCTCTATCGCGTCGGTCACCAGCCCGTGTGCCGTACCGACCGAAATATCAAGCCTTGCGGCGATTTCAGAAAATTTGCACCCGCCAAACCGGTGCATTTCAAGGGCGATGCGCGACCGGGGCGGAAGCTCCGCCAGTATCTGTTCAAGCAGCCTGAGTTCGCTTCGTGCAATGGCCTGGGCTTCGGGGTCCGGCCGGTCTTCGGGAATGGCATCGGTCATGCTGTTTTCATCAATGCCGACATGATTGCTTTCGCGCACCATCTTGCGTCGACCATCTATGGCAAGGTTGCGAACGATCCGGAAAATATAGCCAACCGGCTCATCAAGCCTGTCATCCATTTTAACTGCACCCGCCCGTTCCAGCCGGAAATAGGCATCCTGTACGACATCCTCGGCAGCAGCACGATCGCCGACAATTGCGCGCGCGTAATTGACCAGTTCGCGCCTTCTGGTCACGAACAGGGCGAGCAATTCCTCGTCGCGCCAACTTGCAACCATGGGCCCCCGACAGATCACATTCCGCAGCAAAGCAACTGCGAATTGTTTGCATTTACTTTGAATTTTTCACGCTGTCAAACATCCAGCCACCCGGCATCAACGACAAACCGGGTGCGAATTGTACGAAATCAAGGAAAATTCCTGTGTTTCGCCATTCGTTTCGCGGATCGATGGACTGTTCGTGCAAAGATTACAGTCCCGGCAAGCCATTACGATGCGGGACTGTTTTTGCGTTCAGAATGGAAGAGGAAGGGGCGCAATTATAAAACGCGATAGCCAAGGAAAACAGCGATGGTGCCCCCGGGGAGAATCGAACTCCCTATGAGTATATTATACACCAATCATGTTCGTTGTTTCACAACGATTTAAACGACACTCAAAGCCGATTTGTGCGGCTCATTGAGTCTTTGGTACACACATCCGATACGCATAGCAAGGTCAAAATGGCGGCAAGAACTTCGGGGCTGGCTTTATCGTTCTAACCTTATCCTCGGTTGTTTCCGCTTGAAGGGATGCACTATCTTGCGACGAAGCAAGAGGAAACGCGCTAGCCCGTATAGCATTCTCAACATTCCTGATAAGCCGATACACCTCCCCCTTTCCCTGGCTATCTTTAAAACTCTGGTAAGTTGCCAAAACTCTAGATGATGTTTCTTGAAAACTGGCGTAGTCCGCTTGATACGTTTCCTCGTCTAAAGGGGACCTATCACCCAATGAGGTAAAGAGCCGAACTATTTCCTTCTTCCTCTTTTCAAGCCTTCTATCTGTGATTCGATTAAGTCCAACCTTTGACAAATCATTCTTTGCCCTGTGACGATTTCGGCAAGCAGGTCCATCATGAGATTGAGTGGGCTCTCGCCATCTTCCTGCTCCAAGATTTTTAGAATGTCGTCTGTATTTTTCTTCGTCTTCTGTATTGTGCCTGTGACGTTTTGCAATTGAGCCATTGTGTTCCTCCATTAAGTTGTCGAACTCCATTTTTCTTATTTTTAGTAATCTGTGACAGGCACCAACAAACGTGCCGTTTTCATGCTCAATGACAAAGGCTTTCTCTCCCCGCCTAAGCACAAGATTCATTTCACCCAGTTTCTCTGAGAAAACACTGATGTCAGATGCATCCCTGAACGCCTGCTTTACCTCTTGTTTGAGGGCAGGAAGATGCAAACCTTTCCTTTTAAGTTCTTGATGTTCTGCGGCCCCAAAAGAGGCCACTGGGCGAGGTGTTTCTGCAATGTGAAGA
>CAMPHD010000036.1 GCA_946885765.1 uncultured Thalassospira sp. | reverse complement strand
GTCGAGTATGGCGGAGCCCTTACCGCAATGATCGGGCGTGACAACATGATCGGCACGCAATTCCACCCGGAAAAAAGCCAGAAAACGGGACTTACCATCATTGGTAACTTCCTGGGATGGAAACCATGACCGCACCAAGCAACACCATCGAACCCGGTGTTACGGCTGAACGCGTTACGGAACTGAGCGCGGGCGACCTTTCCGACATCGTTGATGCCTGCACTCAGGCAATTGTCGAAGGCGGTGGTTTCGGCTGGCTAACACCGCCAGATCGTCCGGATATGGAAAAATACTGGCGTGGCGTTTTGCTGATGCCGGGCCGGCATTTGTTTGTGTCACGGGTTGACGGCGTGATTTCCGGTGCGGCCCAGTTGCTTGAAACACCATCCAACCTTGAAGCACAGCGCCATTCGGCCCAGATCACCGGGCATTTCGTCGCCCCGTGGGCACGCGGGCGCGGCAATGGCAAGGCCATCGTGCGCGGCATCGAATATTATGCGCGCGAACGCGGTTATTCGGTTTTGAAACTCGATCTTCGGGAAACCCAGACCGCTGCCATCGCACTTTATAACGGGCTGGGTTATGTCCGTTGGGGTATCAATCCCTATTATGCGATGATCGACGGCAAAATGGTCGAAGGTTACTACTACACCAAGAAAATACAGGACACTGACCAGTGAATCTCTATCCGGCAATCGACCTTAAAGATGGTGCCTGCGTTCGCTTGCTGCGCGGTGATATGGACAAGGCCACCGTATTCAACAATGATCCGGGCGCACAGGCTGGTGAATTTGTTGCTGCTGGTTGCCATTGGGTTCATATCGTTGATCTGAACGGTGCCTTTGCCGGGGAACCGGTCAATGGCGCAGCCGTTGACAGCATCCTTGCCGCAGTCTCTGGCAAGGCAAAAACACAGCTTGGCGGCGGTATCCGCACGATGGAAACGGTTGATTACTGGCTTAACAAGGGTATTACCCGTGTGATCCTTGGCACTGTGGCCCTGCGTAACCCCGAATTCGTCAAGGAAGCCTGTGCGAAATGGCCGGGCAGGATTGCGGTTGGCATTGATGCGCGCGATGGCTATGTCGCGGTTGAAGGCTGGGCCGAAACATCCGAAGTCACCGCCCTTGAACTGGCGCAGAAATTCGAGGATTGCGGTGTTACCGCGATCATCTTTACCGATATTAACCGCGATGGTGCAATGGGCGGCCCAAATATCGAAAGCACCGTGGCCCTTGCCAGTGCGATTTCGACCCCGGTCATCGTATCAGGCGGGGTTTCATCGCTTGATGATCTGATAGCGGTTGCCAAACATACTGATGCCGGGATTGACGGCGCGATTTCCGGACGTGCGCTTTATGACGGCCGTATTGATCTGGCAGATGCCATCAGGGCATTGTCCTGAACGGACCCAAACAGGATAACCGACCATGCTAAAAACCCGTGTCATTCCCTGTCTCGACGTTAAGGACGGTCGTGTCGTCAAAGGGGTCAATTTCGTTGATCTGGTCGATGCCGGCGATCCGGTAGAACAGGCCCGCATCTATGACGCCGAAGGCGCTGACGAGCTTTGCTTCCTTGATATCACCGCATCAAGCGACAATCGCGATACAATTTTCGACGTCGTCGCTCGCACGGCCGAGGCATGCTTTATGCCAGTCACCGTTGGGGGTGGTGTGCGATCATTAGAAGACATCCGAAAACTTTTGCTGGCCGGTGCGGATAAGGTTTCGATCAACACGGCTGCGGTCAATAACCCCGATTTCGTGCGCGAAGCAGCACGCAAGTTCGGGTCACAGTGCATTGTGGTTTCGATTGACGCCAAATCAACCGGCCCGGACAAGTTTGAAATCTTTACCCATGGCGGCCGAAAACCAACCGGGATTGATGCTGTTTCTTTTGCAAAACAAATGACTGAATATGGAGCAGGTGAACTTCTGGTCACCTCGATGGATCGGGATGGCACCAAGTCGGGCTTTAACCTGCCCTTGACGCGATCCATCGCCGATGCCGTGCATGTGCCGGTGATTGCATCGGGCGGAGTCGGGACGCTGGATCACATGGTCGAAGGTGTCACCGAAGGCCATGCATCGGCGGTTCTGGCTGCATCGATCTTCCATTTCGGGACCTATCGCATCCGCGAAGTTAAGGACCACATGAAAGCCGCCGGTATCCCGGTCCGCGAGGGATGATTATGACCGATAAACATATCCTTGATCAGCTTTACACCGTGGTTTCCGCCCGAAAGGGCGCAGATCCCGAAACCAGCTACACCGCCAAACTTTTTGCTAAGGGGACTGCCAAAATCGCCCAGAAAGTCGGCGAAGAAGGCGTTGAAACGGTGATCGCTGCCCTTGCCGAAACACCAGAAAAAGTCGCATCCGAAAGTGCTGATCTGCTTTATCACCTGACGGTTCTTTGGGCCGATCAGGGGGTAAAGCCCGAAGATGTATGGAACATACTGGCCGAACGCCAGGGCATTTCCGGTATTGCCGAAAAGGCATCCCGCACAGATAAATAGGGTCATATCCCGCCAAGATCAGGAGCATCCCGATGGTCGTCTCTGCCTATGATCCGCAAAACATCTTTGCCAAAATTCTTCGTGGTGAAATCCCATGCAACAAGGTTTTTGAGGACGATCACGTCCTTGCCTTTCACGATATCGCCCCGCAGGCCCCGACCCATATCCTTGTGATCCCGAAGGGTGCCTATACCAGCTATGACGACTTTGCGGCCAATGCATCGGACGCGGAAATCATCGCCTATACCCGCGCAATAGGCAAAATATCGGCCGCCGCCGGTGTTGTCGAAGATGGCTATCGCCTGATCGCCAATACCCGCGACCATGGCCGCCAAGACGTCCCGCATCTGCATGTCCATATCATTGGTGGCAAGAAACTGGGCCTGATGTTGCCAAAAAACTAAGGTTAACGCCCACAAAACCAGAATTCGGGACAGGGCAGCCACGGCATCCCTGCCTTTTTGATTTACCGGAATGTCATGACCCGAAATGTCCCATCCGCCGCTACGATTTTCCAAAGCCTGCCCGGTGACTGGACGCTTGTGCGCGATCTTGGTCCGACCGGGCAGTTCAAGGGTGATGTGACTTTTCACCCGACAGAACCGGAAAATCCCCAAATTCTCCGCTATCGCGAGGAAGGGGTTCTCGAACGTGGCGATGGCAAACAGTTTGACGGTTACCGCGAATATGATTTCGTTCTGCATGAAGACCCGCCCGCGATAGAGCTTCTGTTTCGCGATCCGTTAAGCTTCGGCAATCGCTATGTCCTGCTGCAATTTGGCAAAGATACGACCGATGGGCTTTATGCGCGCGACATTCACCCTTGTGGCGAAGATTTCTATCATCATTGCATGATCTGGTATGACGAAAATCATTTCGAAACTAAAATAAAAATCACAGGCCCGAAAAAAGATCACTTGTTGCACAGCATCTATCGCCGAAAACCAAATGCTTAGGCCGCACAAATTTTCCTTAACTTTACGAGGTTTTCATGTCACTGCCCCCGTTCCATCTGGCATTTCCGATCAAATCGATTGCCGATACTCGCGCGTTTTATATCGACATCCTTGGCTGTGACGAAGGCCGTTCGACCGAGGCATGGATTGATTTCGATTTCTTTGGTCATCAGCTTTCAGCCCATGTTCGCCCTGAAGCAGGGCAAAATGTCGGTGCCGGGAATGTCGATGGTGATGCTGTGCCAATCCCACATTTTGGCGCAGTTCTGGAATGGGACAAATGGCATGATCTGGCAGATCGCCTGAAGACCGCCAACATCAAATTCCTGCTGGAACCCAAAATCCGGTTCAAGGGTGAGTCGGGCGAACAGGGGACATTCTTTGTCGAAGACCCAGCCGGGAATGGTCTTGAATTCAAAACATTTCGCGATCCGGCGATGATTTTTGCGCACTGATCTGCATTACGGGCGGAAATGATCCGACTTTGGCTTTGAGGTCGGAACGCTTTGCCCTGCAATGCGTTATATGATCAGGTAATATTAACGATACCGGTCCCGACCGGTATCCGTGACATTTCGATCTCGTCAAACCGCATCACCCGTTCGTCAGGAGAATTTCCCATGTCTGCCGCCAGCTCCGCCGCCAATGCCAACCCGAAAATCCTGATTGCCGCGGCGGGCGTGGACGAGCAATGGAAAGAGGCGATGGTCGCCCGACTGCCGGATGCAAATATCGTCACCCAACACGAAAATTACGATCCTGCAACGATTGATTTTACCCTGTTGTGGAAACAGCCGCAGGGGCTGCTTAAAAGCCTGACGGGGCTTCAGGCTATCTTCTCGCTTGGCGCGGGCGTGGATCATGTGCTTTCGGCTCCCAGTCTTCCGGCGGATGTGCCGGTTATTCGGCTTGAAGATGCCGGCATGGCGGATCAGATGGTGCAATATCATCTATATGCCGCCCTGCATTTCATGCGTGATTTCGATATTTACGCCCGCCAGCAAGCCAAGGTCGACTGGACCCAGCACGATGTTGCCCGTATTTCCAAATGCCGGGTTGGCGTGATGGGGCTGGGCGCACTTGGTGCGGCGGTTGCCACCGCATTGACGCAGCTTGGCTTTGCCGTATCAGGCTGGAGCCGCACGATGAAGGCGATTGACGGCATTACGACTTATGCCGGGGCGGAAACCCTGAATGAGTTCCTGTCACAGTCCGACATCCTGATTTGCATGTTGCCGCGCACCGCCGAAACCGAAGGTGTCCTCAACGGCAATACCCTGTCGCAGCTACCCAAAGACGCCGCCGTCATCAATGCCGCGCGTGGGGCAATGATTGTCGAGGCTGATTTGCTGCGCCTGCTTGACACTGGTCATCTGCGCGGGGCGTTCCTTGATGTTGCGGTCACCGAACCGCTACCCGAAAGCCATCCGTTCTGGGATCATCCAAGAATCCGCATCACGCCGCATATCGCGGCCGCCACCCGGATTGAGGAATCCGTCGATCAAATCGCCGAAAATATTGATCGCATAACCCGCGGTGAAACCCCGCGCGGCCTTGTTGATCATAAAACCGGATACTAAGCGACACTGCTGTTCTGGATAGGGTGCTGACTGTGCCAGCCACCCTGCATACCAAAGGTATGCATCACAAACCGCAATCAACCTGCCATCAGTCCTTCGACCCCATTGGCAAAAAGCTGCCCCAACCAGTCGGTAAACACGCGAACGCGCGGTGAAAGTTGCTTGTTCTGTGGATAAAGCACCGATACAGGCATCGGTTCCGGTGGATATTGCGGCAGAATTTCCACTAGTCGACCGGCTTTCAGATCGGCCACCGCACGGTAATGCGGCACCTGAATAATGCCAAGTCCGGCAATAGCTGCCGCCATATATAAATCCGCCCCGGTCACGGAAATATTGGCCGGGATTTCCACCTGCCGCACAAGACCATCAATGGAGAAATCAAGCGGCATCGGTTTGGCGTCCGCCCCGGAAAGGAAGGAAACAACCCGGTGCCCCTGTCGTTCAAAATCCTCGATCCGCTCGGGCATGCCGTATTTTTCAAGATAGTTGGGACTTGCCACCGTCACCTCGGGCATTGTTGCCAAACGACGGCCGATCATCGATGAATCGACCAACTCCCCGCTGCGCAATACGCAGTCATATCCTTCATGAACCAGATCGACATACCGATCACCATCCGCCACCACAAGCGTTATATCAGGGTATTCATCCATAAAGCCCGGCAGGGCCGGAATGACAAACATCCGGGCAAGTGTTCCCTGAAGATTGACGCGCAAAAGCCCTTTGGGCGCACAGGGTCGAAAAAGACCGTCGGCTTCTTCCAGCTCGCCCAGTATCCGGATACAACGCTTGTAATAGGCTTCACCATCCAGGGTTGGTCGAACCTGTCGGGTGGTGCGATTCAGAAGCCGCGTACCCAACCGTTCTTCAAGGCGCTGTATGGCGTTGGTCATGGTAGCACGCGGGATCTGAAGATCTGTTGCTGCCTTGGTAAAGCTGCTGCGCTCGACAATGCGAACAAAATTGCGCATTTCTTCGAACCGGTCCATCACACTTCCAATTGTTATCATTTATCGGACAGTATTGTCGATTATGGGGTAATTATCCCAAATGTCATCTGGTTCATACTCCGCCCATCGAAATTGGTTCATCACCAAGCAGGAGAATCCGACATGACAAATGCAAATGAAACCAGAACCGCCATCATCACCGGTGCCGCACGCGGCATTGGCGTCGCCCTTGCCAAACGTTTGGCGCAGGATGGCTTTGCCGTTGTTATCAACTATGCCAACAGTGCTACCAGCGCGGACACCCTTGTCGAAGAACTGACAGCAAGCGGTCAGCAAGCGATGGCTATAAAGGCCGACATCACCAATGCCGACGCCGTCAAACAGATGTTCGATCATGCCGAAACCCGGTTTGGCGGTGTCGATGTGATTGTCAATAATGCCGGGGTCATGACAACACAGCCGATCTCGGAAATGAGTGACGCCGTTTACGATTCGATGATCGATACCAATGTACGCGGTACGTTTAACATGCTGCGCGAAGGGGCCAAACGACTGCGCAATGACGGTCGAGTGATCAATTTTTCGACCACAGCCCTGCATCTGAAATTGCCGGGTTATGCGGTTTACAACGCAACCAAGGCGGCGGTCGAGGCCATGACGGGTGTTTATGCCAAGGAACTGCGCGGCCGCAATATCACAGTCAATGCCGTTGCTCCCGGCCCGGTTGCTACCGAGCTGTTTCTGAACGGCAAGACCGACGAACAGATCGCGCAGTTTTCCAAAATGCCGCCACTTGAACGCCTCGGTCAGCCCGAAGACATTTCCGGTGTGGTTTCCTTCCTCGCCGGGCCGGATTCCGGTTGGGTCAACGGACAAACACTACGCGCCAATGGCGGGCTTGCCTGATCCAAAAAACCAAATTGTTTGCCTTGTCGCCTTTCCCCCGATCCCGTGCGACAGGGTGATTAACCAAAGGTGCCGTCCCGAAAGTAAGGGGCGGCACCTTTACCGTTTCAAGAAGGCCCTATTGCCAAAACAGCGACAGGAAACTCGCAAAAACTCCAGCGGACAAATTGGCAAGCATCTGATTTTGCCCCATGATGGCACCCCGCCCCGAACAAGGATGCCTTTATGACCGATATTACCTTCCGCTATGCTACCCGCAAAGATTTGCCTGCCATCGTTGCCCTTCTGGCCGATGACGAAAAGGGCAAAACCCGTGAAGAGCTCCGCGATCCGCTGCCTGACGTCTATTATGCCGCGTTCGATGCCATGGAAAGCCAAAGCACCGAAGCCCTTCCCAACAAATACCTGCTGGCGTGTCGCGATGATGACATTGTTGGCTGTCTGCAACTGAGCCTGATTGCCGGGCTTTCCCGCAAAGGCCGTCTGCGTGCCCAGATCGAAGGGGTGCGGGTATCGTCAAAGTGTCGCGGTCAGAAGGTGGGGGAAAAGCTGATTACCGAATCCATTTCGATTTCGAAATTACTTGGTGCATCGCTGGTGCAATTCACAACCGATAAAAGCCGCAAGGATGCACATCGCTTTTACGAACGGCTTGGTTTTGTTGCCAGTCACGAGGGCATGAAAAAGGAAATATGAGGTTTACTGCCATAGTCATGGCAATATTTCCCAGCCTTATCATGCTATGATTGCAAACCCGCGAAACACCGGCAAACGGAGCTTACGCCATGAACCTCTCCGAACTGCAGGAAATTGCCACGCTTAAAGGCTTCACTCATCATTTCAGTGCGACCGGAAACCATATCACCTGCGATGGCAAGGAAGTCAGCTATTACGCAGAGGATCTGACCATCATCGACAGCCGGTCAGTCGATAGCGGCACAGATCCGGGCGATGATGCCACTCTTTACATGATCGAGGCACGAGACGGCACACGCGGCACCCTGATCGTGCCCAGCAGCTTTTATACCGAACATGACAAGGCGGAACTGATCGACCATTTGCGCAATCAGCAACGCTAAGGTCTGGATCTGATTAATTCCGGTGGAACAGTCATCCTCTTTGCGCGTTTACGAAACAAGGACGCTGAAACGAGCAAGGAGCCAAGTCATGAATCTCGCAGAATTGCAGGAAAATGCTATCCGTCACGGCTTTTCGCATCAATTCGTCTACGAAAGCGGCGGCCTGCGGTGTGATGGCACTGGTCCGGTTTATGATCCGGCCGACCTTAAAATCGTGCATAGCAACAGTGTCGATGCCGGGACAGATCCGGGTGATGATGCCACTCTTTACATGATTGAAGCCAGCGATGGCACCAAGGGTATGATGATCATCCCGTCAAGCTTCCATACCGATCCGGTTAAGGCGCAGTTGATCGACGATCTACGTCGGAATTCCCATTAACGGAGCCGCGTTACCGGCTGGTCGTCAATTTTAACGATCAGCCCACAAAAGAACACAAATCCGCACCTGTAAACGACATGATGGGGATTGATATTTTGCGCCGTTCAGTTGCGTTGCACGCGTGCACACCCCCATATAGCTTTATCAATCGGGGAAATATCTTCATTCATGGTCAATACAGGGAATCACCATGTCAGATCTTTTGCCGTTTTTCCGGGCCTGGGTTGCCGACCCCAGACGTGTTTCGGCCATATCGCCTTCCGGCCCGGCCTTGGCGGAAATGATTACCTCTGAAATTTCCCCTGCAACCGGTTCGGTATTGGAGCTTGGACCGGGAACCGGTGTTTTTACCCGGGCCCTGATTGCGCGCGGTCTTGATGAAAGCGATCTGACCCTGATTGAAGCCGGGGAGGAATTCGCACACCTTCTTGCAGATCGCTATCCGCGCGCCCGTGTTTTTCACACAGATGCCACCCGGCTTGCCCGCAGCGATTTGTATCCCGCGCACGGCCTTGGCGCCGCCATCAGCGGACTGCCTTTGCTATCGATGCGCCCGCGTCAGGTAATGGGGGTATTGAACGGCGCATTCCGCTATCTTGGGCCGGACGGGGCATTTTATCAGTTCACCTATGGCCCGCGCTGCCCGGTGCCCACCGCCATTCTGGACCGGATGGGCCTTAAATCCGCACGAATTGGCACGATTGTCCGCAATGTGCCGCCATCATCGGTTTATCGTATTTCACGCATTTCCTGATTACCGCCGATAGGCCATCTGCCGATAACCAAGGGCCTCGGCAATATGGCTGCGCTTAACGGCTTGCACACCAGCCAGATCAGCAATGGTGCGTGCAACACGCAACACCCGGTGATATCCGCGTGCCGAAAGCCTCATCTGACGCGCGGCATCCTGCAAAAGACCACGACCATCAGCATCAAGTGCCGTAGCAGTTTGCAGCACTTCACCATCTGCCT
The DNA here is from genome assembly GCA_946885765.1 of uncultured Thalassospira sp. The sequence goes on along the minus strand of CAMPHD010000036.1, from coordinate 5,730 downwards.
CCGCATTGGTTGAAATGTGATCATTTTTGTATCGCGACGACTGGATTGCACGTGCAGCAAGAACCCGGTCGCGCACGGCTTGTGTCGTCTCGCCGCCAGACGGAAGATCAAGTTCCTCGGGCCGGACTGCGGGAACGTCGATCTGAATGTCAAAGCGATCCAGCAATGGGCCTGAAAGCCGCGCCTGATAATCCTCGCCACAGCGCGGTGCACGCGTGCATGCCAGATCATTATCACCCAGATATCCGCATCGGCACGGATTCATCGCCGCCACCAGTTGGACGCGTGCAGGGTAGGTCACATGCGCATTGGCGCGCGCCACCGATACCTGCCCGGTTTCAAGCGGCTGACGCAGCGCATCAAGCACATTGCGCTGAAATTCCGGCAACTCATCCAAAAACAGCACACCATGATGCGCCAGCGAAATCTCGCCCGGTCTTACCCGATGGCCACCACCAACCAGTGCTGGCATGGATGCAGAATGGTGCGGAGTGCGGAACGGTCGCGTGCGGATAAGCCCGCCTTCTGGCAGCATGCCGGAAACCGAATGGATCACGGTGGTTTCAAGTGCCTGCCTGGCATCCAGTTCGGGTAAAAGCCCCGGCAACCGTGCTGCCAGCATGGATTTTCCCGAACCGGGAGGACCGCTCATCAGTAAATTATGGCCGCCGGCTGCAGCGATCTCGAGCGCGCGTTTGGCACTTTCCTGCCCCTTGATATCACGTAGATCAGGCAGCAATACTGGCGACGGATCGGCCTTCGGCCTGCTTGGCCGTGGCAGGATTTGCGTACCCTTGAAATGATTGATCAAGGTAGTCAGACGTGACGGAGCCAAAATTTCAAGCTCCCCGGCCCACAGAGCCTCCGCGCCGTTATCAGAAGGACAAATAATCCCGCGTTCCATGCCGCTTGCCTGCATGGCGGCGGGCAAAACCCCGCCGACACCGGTAATACTGCCATCAAGCCCCAATTCACCCAGCACGACGAAATTGGCGATATCTTCATGTCCGATCACATCCATCTCGGCCAGAAGGCCAAGCGCAATCGGCAGATCGAAATGCGATCCTTCCTTTAGCAAATCGGCTGGGGCCAGATTGATTGTTATGCGCTTGGGTGGCAATGCCAGCCCCATGGCCGAAAGGGCTGATCGCACGCGTTCGCGCGCCTCGGAAACCGCCTTGTCAGGCAGACCAACCACGGTAAAAGCGGGTAATCCGCTTGCCATTTGGACCTGCACATCAACCGGAATGGTATCAATCCCGGAAAAGGCAACGGTCGTAACCCGTGCTGTCATGTGGTGCTGATCCCCGTAACCCCAAGTTATATATACCACTTTGGCGGGAAACGGGGATCAAGGCAACAAGTCGTTTATCCCAGTGGATCAGGCACAACCTGCCCCGTCTTCCGGGGACATGTCGGTATTGATCATCCAGGGCGTGCCGAATTTGTCGGTAAACATGCCATAACCCGGCGACCAGAAGGTTTCCTCGAATGGCATGGTCACTTCGCCATCCTTGGAAAGGGCATCGAACATTTTTTTGGCATCGGTCGCTTTTTCAAAATGCAGGGACGCTGCCATGCCCTGCATTTTGGTGAAATATTCCGGTGGGCAATCGGATGCCATCAGATGCCAGCCATCGCCCATCAGGCAGGCATGAGCAATCTTGTCGTTATGCCCGGGCGAGTCCCCGGCCATCGGCGTATCGCTGAACGGCATCATGATCAGCTCGCCGCCCAGGACTGATTGATAGAATTCAAATGCCTGTCGGCAATTGCCGTCGAAATTCAGATAGGTGACCAGTTTCATCGGGGCGTTCCTTTATGTGTAAAATCTGGTGGGTTTGCGGATTTACGGCTGCAACCCGAACTGGGCGGCACCATTTTCAAAATTAAAAGGCACGGAAAAATGTTCATGCGCGATGCGCCATTCACCACCCTGCTTTTCAAGGTGATAGCTTGACCGCATCCAGCTTGCCTGTTCGGTCCCGTCTTCCTTGCGCATGCCGCACCGGATCAGGAACCGTGCCACAGGCAGATGCCCGGAAATGCGAATAAGGGGTTCCTGCGGTTCCATGATGAATTCATCATCAAACGCCATGCAGCGTTCCCAGTGGGCACGATAATCATCCCGGCCATTGAATTGTAGCGGACCGACCGCATCGTAGGAGCAGATATCATCGCTATACAATGCCATGATCCCATCAAGATCCTTGTTGCGCGCCGCCGTTGACCAGCGGATGAAAATCTCGCAAATAGCGGCTTTGTCTTTGCTTTGTTTATCAGTCATGGGGCGTTTCCTTGCGTTGGTGGTGCGAGGGATAGGCTAAAATTTTGCGCGGGGTTTTCAGATGCCTTTGGCCGCACGTTCAATCCCGGCGATGTCGAATTTTTCCATCAACATCATGGTTGTTGCCACCCGGGCGGCTATGTCGGAATCCGGATCGTTCATCAGTTCGATAAGGCGAACCGGGGTGATCTGCCAGAAAAGGCCGAACCTGTCCTTTACCCAGCCGCACTGCCTGGGTTCCCCGCCTTCGGAAAGGCAGTCCCAGTAATAATCGACCTCTGCCTGATCGTTGCAGGACACGGTAAAGGATACGGCTTCGGTAAATTTGAACTGCGGGCCGCCGTTAAGGGCGGTGAATTGTTGACCTTCAAGCTCGAAGCTTACGGTCAAAACATGACCTTCCGGTCCGGGTCCCGCCTTGCTGCTGCGCAGGATTTTGTCGATCTTCGCATTCGGAAAGACCGAGGCATAAAAATTGACAGCTTCTTCGGCATTGCCGTCAAACCATAGAAAGGGGCTAATCTTCTGCATTAGGCTTCCTCCTTGCCGCTCAGAAGTGAATTCGAAATCGGGTAAAGCGTGGTGGCGCTTTATGAACCAAACGGTTGATCAGTATTTTCTTATTTTCCCGTTTGACAAATACGTTGATATCAACATAATTATCCCATGTCAAAAAAAGATTTCAACCAGAACGATAAAGTCCCGTTTTCATCGACATTGATGGTGCGTGACAGTTGTCTTTGCCTGCATGTTCGACGGGCTGCGCGCACGATTGCTCGCCGGTTTGACGATGCATTCCGTTCACTTGATCTGACCAGCGGGCAATATTCCCTGCTGATGGCGATTAACCGACCCCATCCGCCGCATATGCAGGACGTCGCCGATTTACTGGCAATGGATCGAACGACACTGACGGCCAATCTCAAACCGCTGGAACGGCGCGGGCTGGTTAACATTCAGCCCGATCCGAAAGACAAGCGCGGCCGCCTTCTGACCCTGACCGATTCGGGCATGGCACTTTTGGTTCAAGCCTTTCCGATCTGGCAAAAAACCCAGGCCGAACTTGAAAGCATGGTTTCCGGTCCGGATTCGTCACAGCTTCTGGCCGACTTGGTCAGCCTGTCACAGGAATAAACCGACTAATCCGTGACAACACTGTCAGCCAATGCTCAGTCTTCAGAAGCTGCTTTATCTTTGGAATTGTCGCCAACATCCGCACCTTCATCGCGCGGCGGCAGGAATTCCTTGCGGCATGGGACAGCAACACCTTCGACCACGGTCCAGCCAAAATTGCGGAACTTGCCAAAACTTTCCTTTTTCATCGTGATGCCGCTCGCACGGTGCTTACGCACTTCGGCTGAATCCTCGCCCTGGATTTTCCCGGCCCTGGCCCAGGCCCGTTCACGCATGGATTTGGTAATTTCGGTCATGAAACCCGTTTCATCTGAAAAAGTTGCTACCCGGCATCATAGCACATTTGGCAGCCCGGCCACGCTATAGCCGGTATAACCTGCACGGGCAATATCGCATCCATGCAGGTCAGGTCTGTCAAACCGGCAAAAGATGATACCGCGTGGCGATCATTGATGGACGATCCGAAAGTGCCACCATCCAGTGACGCAGGTCATCCGAAATGGCAAAGCGCCCGTCTGGCCAACGAAAATCGACATATTCAAGGGCGGATGCGACCGACAGGGCGCCGATATCGGGCCGGTCTGTCGCTAGGCTGCTGATACCGCCTTCTATGGCGTCAATACTTCCTTGGACTGCCGTATGCTGCCGATCCATTACGAAATCAGACCGTTCATTTGCCGGTCGTCTGCTGTCGGCAAAGAGTCGTCCGGTCGCAGCCATCATGCCATCGGCCAAACCCTGCCACTGCAGGGCATTAAGCCGTTCCGGGCCTTCCTGCGGAATGATGCCTGTTTCATGGCCATCCGCACGGACAACTTCATCAAGGTAATCGCAAATCACCGCAGACTCGAACACTGACATACCTTTTTCAATTAACAGTGTCGGAACCTTAGCCAGCGGATTGTGTTTGCGTAACGCCGCATCGGTCCAAGGATCGATCATGATTTCGGCGATCTTGCCCTCAAGGCCCAATTCACGCGCAATGATCCGTACCTTGCGCGAAAAAGGCGAAGTCGGTGCGTAATAAAGCTGCATGGTGGGTGCCATGCGATCCTCCCTAAATCTTTAAATCCGGCGTCCAGCCGATATTCTCCAGATGCCAGTTGGTCCGCCAGTTTTCACCCTCGCGGTCCAGTGTCAGGTAATTGCGCGCCGCGCAATAGGTGCCAAATCGCCCCAGAAGCGGTTTAAGCTTGGTCGGGCGACCGGGCAGGGGATTGTCGCCAATCCACGCCAAAAGGCCAACAGCCCGTGCGAATGCCACCGGCGGAGCCGTATGTGAAATGCCCGATGCCACCAGCTGATGGATGGTTTTGCCGCGCGTTTCAAACGTGCCGCGTGTTGCCACATGAATTTCCCCCGACAGCAGAGTGATATCGTGATTGCGATCATTCGCAACGTCTTCAAGTGTTTCCAGAAAACGGCACCATTCCTTGCGGTGCCAACGGCTTTGCCACTGATCGCGCAAGTCATCCTCGTATTTCTGGGCACTTGGCATCAGATGCAGGATCGCCTCGACCAGCGACAGGCGCGGGCCGATCACCGGCACACTCGACATCAACAAGATACGATTACGTTCCGGAATCGTATCGAGTGTCGCAATCATGTCCCGCCAGCCATGTTCGCCCATGATCGCATGCGGGGTCCGTTCCGACCGCAGGTCGGGCGCAATCACCGAAAATCCGGGGAAATCCGTCCGCCAGCCAAGGCTTTCCCCACTGCGATCAATAATCTTGCCAGCCAGATCGTCGGGTGCCGTGCAAAGCTGCATCAAGCAGAATGCCTCTCGCGCACAATCAAACATGCCCTTGGCAACCGCGCTGTCATGGAACCACTTCTTGTGGCTGCCCCAGCCATCAAAAATATCGTGATCATCCCACATCATCAAGGACGGCACGCGCGCCAGCATATGGCTGATCTGTGGCTGGCCATAAATTTCAAGATAATGTTCAAGATAGAATTTCAGAACGCTGTCATGCATGTCTGGCGTAAAATCTGTCGCCAGTTTCTGGCGCTTTTGCGCCTTTTTCCACGCGACAATACCGGGGTGGCAATCCCAAACCCCATCGGCATAAATCTGGTCCCCGCCATGTAAAAGCAGCGAAAAGGGTCGTTTTTCATGTTCATGACTCAGATCGATCCAAAGCGCATTCCGATCCGCCAAAGGCCGGTCCAGATCGCCGTCTTCCTGCCCGTTGCACGAGACAAACCCGATCCGAAGGTCATGGGTCAAATCGGTATTTACATAATATGTTTCTGCATCGAAACTGTAACACGCATCCGATGCAACCGGCAGCTCGAAATCATAA
>CAMPHD010000035.1 GCA_946885765.1 uncultured Thalassospira sp. | reverse complement strand
GCGTCATTCATCAGCCATCCTATTCGATGCTGAACCGCTGGGTCGAAACCGAAGGTTTGCTTGATACCCTGTCCGAACTTGGCATTGGCTGCATTGCTTTCTCGCCGCTTGCCCAAGGGCTTCTGACCAACAAATACCTGAACGGTGTGCCGGAAAATTCCCGTGCTGCCCTTGAAGGGTCGTTCCAGTCCGGCATGCTGTCCGAAGACAACCTGAACCGTGTGCGGGCACTGAACGAAATCGCCAAACGTCGTGGTCAGACACTGGCACAGATGGCGATTGCATGGGTCCTGCGTCGCCCGGAAATCACGTCGGCCCTGATTGGGGCGCGTCATGTCGAACAGCTTGATAACAGCCTTGATGCCCTGAATAACCTTGAATTCAGTGCCGAGGAACTGGCTGAAATCGACAAATACGCGACCGATGGCGGCCTGAACCTGTGGCAGAAATCATCTGATTCCGAAGCCTCGGTCTGATCGGTTTCGAACCTTTGATCAATCCCCGGTATGCCTGTCGTGCCGGGGATTTGTTTATCAGTTATCCGCCATCGGCATGGTGCCGGCCAGATCGCGCAATGTATCAAGCACGGCCTTGGCCCCGGTACTCAGCGGGCGATCCTGAAGCCAGGACAGCATCACCTTGCGCGACAATTGCGGATTGACGATCCGCCGTGCCTTGAGCCGCCCGGTCGATAGTTCCATCACCAATGAGCTTCGCGGCAAAACCGTATGGCCGAGATCACGATGGACCAGATCGACCAGAACCCGCAATGCATCGGCTTCGACCACCGGGGTTAGGGGGCGACCGGCACGAAATGCTGCTTCCTGCATTTTGGCACGCAGCCCGTGTTTCGGGGTTGGCATGATCAATGGCAGTGCCAGAACATCTTCATAGGCAATTTCGGTTTCGCCTTCGCCAACGCGCGACGGATGGGATATCAGAAACAGGTCTTCGCGCCACAATGGCTCGGCATGCAGGCTGCGCGATATCATGCCGTCATGCAGGATGCCGATATCAAGACGGCCCGATAGCAATCCTTCCTGCACGTCACCTGTCAGATCCTCGGCAATCGAGATGTTCAGATCGGGATAGCGTTCGCGCAATGCTTCGACCAGCGCACCGGTAATGACGATCCCGGCACTGGGCGGCACACCGACATGGACATGACCGGTCACCTTGCTGCGTCGGGCCGAAAGATCTGCCTCCAGCCGTGCGAGATCACCCAGAATAACCCGTGCCCGTTCGGCCAGCATCTGGCCGGCTTCGGTCAGTTTGACCCCGCGTCCTGTCCGTTCCAGCAGGCGGGTATCAAGTGCTTCTTCCAGAAGGTTAAGCTGCCGGCTAAGAGCTGGTTGTGACAGGTTCAGCCGGTCGGCTGCGCGCGACAGGCTGCCAAGTTCGGCAATGTGAACAAAGCTTCGAAGCTGTTTGATGTCCATTTATCTGCAATCCAAAAGGAATATGAACCGGCGGATGTTTCATTAGATATAGCAAATCCTGATATCTGATAACATTTAATTCGAATTGAATAATGACTGTGCGCGGCAGATAGTTGAGGTCGAGAGAGACCGGAGACAATAATGACAAAACCATCCGCGCCATCAGATGCCAAATCCGTGGCAAAGCCATCGGGTTCGGCCCTGACCCTTGTATTGCTGTCGACTGTGGCATTTGCGATGAAGGGGCTGTTGGCGAAATACGTTTATGCCACCGGCATGACGGTGGATGGTTTGCTGCTGTTGCGTTTTCTGATCGCGATGCCGTTTTTCTGGATCGGTGTTTATCTGTTTGGCAAACACCGCCCGGGCGAACGTACGATGAAGCCAGTCGACATTCTCTGGGGCGCACTTTATGGCGGGCTGTTCTTTGCCGCTTCCTTGTTTGATTTCACCGCCGTGTCGGTGATTGAAGTCACCGTCTCGCGGATCGTGCTTTTCACATTCCCGGCCATCGTCCTGATCCTTGAATGCCTGCATAAGTGGCGGCTTCCTCCCTTGCGCCAGTTTGTCTGCTTTGCGGTCACTTATGTCGGGTTGGTACTTGTTCTCGCCCCCAACGGGATCGGTGCTGTTTCAGATCAGCTTTGGCTGGGGGCGTCGCTCGCGTTTGCATCCGCCCTGACTTATGCCTGTTACCTTTATTTCGGGCAGCGGATGATCTCGGTCATTGGATCGATGCATTTTGCCGCCCTGGTCAACACGATGGCCGGTGCATCGATGATCATCTATGAACTGATCGTCACCAAGCCGCTGAACCTGAATGTTGACGGGGTTTTGTGGACGGCAGGCATTTCGATTTTTTGCACCGTGATCCCGTTCTTCCTGCTTTATGAAGGCATCCGGCGGATTGGCGCAACACAGGCGGCTCTTATTTCACTTTCCGGCCCCGCCATGACATTCTTTGCGGCATGGCTGTTGCTCGGTGAAGTTCTTACCACACCGCAGGCACTGGGCTTTGCCGTTGTCATTGTCGGTGTTGCTTCGATCAAGAACGGGGTGACACTGGCCGGTCTTGGCCGGTTATTGGCCCGGCCGTTCTTTTCGGCAACCGGGCGTTCAGTGCATTCAGACAAGTGACATGACTGCAGGGTCGCGCCTATGACGACTTAATCAGTAAAGGTCGCTATATCGGATTTCGTCAAGCTGGGCGAAAACGATCTTCCATGTCTCGTCCTGTTTGAGCAGGGCAAAGGCATAATCGCAATCAAAGATCAGATTGTTTTCCGAATTGCCAAACCGGAACGATACAATGGCGCGCGATCCGCCGGGCAGGGCGGAATGCTGTTCGATCAGCATCGATTTGGCCATCGCCAGATCGGCGTTTTGCAACTCGCCAAAAAATGACTGGTTATATTTGTGCAGATCCTCAATTGAGCCGATGGCATGTACCCCCATCAGGTCATTGATCAGGCACGGGAAGTTATAGAACGCGTCGAGGGCGTCTGCTTCGAATTTAAGATGTGCATCGGCATAGCGGCGAAAAAAGCTGCCCAGATCTTCCATCGGATATTTTTCCTTCCGCTTTTGCCTGTGCTGATCACTCGGCGATCAGATCAAGCCATCCTTGTTCATCCAAAACAGTAACACCTAATTCTTCCGCTTTCTTTAATTTGGATCCCGCACCCGGTCCTGCAACCAGAAAATCTGTTTTCGCCGAAACGGAACCGGCGACTTTTGCGCCAAGGCTTTCCGCCTTGACCTTGGCCTCGTTGCGCGAAAACAGTTCCAGTTTACCGGTAAAGACAACCGTTTTGCCGCTAACGGGGCTGTCTGTAACCTGCGGTGCTTCGACATCTTCGATGGTCAGAACGGCCTGCAGGTCATCAAGAACATCGCGGTTATGTTCTTCGGCCATGAATTCAATCAGGTCATGGGCCGCACTGGGGCCGATCTGGTCGATATTGATCAGGTCGCGCACCGCATCACTATCGGGCGTTCCGGCATCATTCATGGCTGTGCGCCATTCCGTAATCGATCCGTAATGCCGGGCCAGAAGCTTTGCGGTAGCCTGTCCTATCTGGCGGATACCAAGGGCATAGATAAACCGGTCCAGCGGCACCGTACGCCGTTCATTGATGCTGGCAAACAGTTTTTCAGCCGATTTATCGCCCCAACCTTCAAGCTTGCGAAGGGCATCACCATGCTTTTCCTCGATCCGGAAAATATCGGCCGGTGACTGGACCCAGCCAAGGTCAAAGAACGCCTCGATATGTTTGCCGCCCATGCCTTCGATGTCGAACGCATTACGCGATACGAAGTGCTTCAGACGTTCGACCGCCTGTGCAGGGCAGATCAACCCGCCGCTGCACCGTGTGACGGCTTCGCCTTCTTCGCGTATGGCGTGGCTACCGCATTTCGGGCAGGTTTCCGGGAAGTGGTAGGGCACGGCATCATCGGGTCGTTCATCGACAATAACCTCGACCACCTGCGGGATCACATCACCAGCCCGCTGGATAACGACAAGGTCATTGACCTGCACACCCAGCCGTTCGATTTCATCGCGGTTATGAAGGGTCGCGTTGGAAACCACAACACCGCCCACCGTTACGGGTTCAAGCCGCGCAACCGGGGTCAGTGCGCCGGTACGGCCAACCTGGATATCAATCGCCTTAACACGGGTGCGGGCCTGTTCCGCGGGGAATTTATGGGCAATCGCCCAGCGTGGTGACCGGCTTACAAAGCCAAGCCGCAACTGCAATTCGAAGTCGTTGACCTTATAGACAATGCCGTCAATATCGTAATCAAGTTCGGCGCGCTGATTGCCGAGTTCCTCGTAGAAGGCCATGATCTCGTCGGTGTTGTGCAAAAGCGTCGTGTGGGGATTGGTGACAAAGCCCCAACCTTTGATCTTGCTGATGAAATCCCAATGCGTCTGGGCAAGGCTTTCAGACAGTTCGCCAAAGCTATAGGCAAAGAAACGAAGCGGACGTTTGGCGCTGATGGTCGGGTCAAGCTGGCGAAGCGACCCGGCGGCGGCGTTGCGCGGATTGGCAAATGTTTTGCCACCGGTTTCGGCCTGCGTTTCATTCAGCTTCTGGAAGGCTGAGCGCGCCATGTAAACCTCGCCACGGATTTCAACGACATCGGCTGGTGCATCTTCGGGCAGGGTTTTGGGGATATCGGTAATATGGGCGACATTGGCGGTGACGTCCTCGCCCTCTGTGCCGTCGCCACGCGTTGCCGCACTGACCAGTTCGCGGTTTTCATAACGCAGCGACAGTGACAGACCATCGATCTTGGGTTCACCAACGATTTCGACCGGACTATGTGCCGTCAGGTTCAGGAACCTGCGAATACGGGCCAGAAAATCAACAATGTCCTCGCGCGAGAATGCGTTGGCAAGCGACAGCATCGGACGCGCATGTTTGATTTTGGCAAAACCATCGGCCGGTGCCGCACCAACTTCCTGTGTCGGGCTGTTTTTCTTGAGCGTCGGATAGCGCGCTTCAAGTTCGATCAGGCGGTTGAACAGCGCATCGTATTCCGCATCGGGCACCAGCGGTTCGTCATTGATATAATACGCCTCGTTAAAGCCGCGAATACGGTCGGAAATTTCGGCATGCTGCTGGCCTGCCTCGGTCCGGGTTTCGGGCATATCGGGGACAATGGACGAGGTTGACCCTTGTTCGGCGCTCATATTTCTTTTTATCCGTATTTAAGGGGCTGGAACGGGCGGGGGATGAACCCGTGCAAACGTTCTAGCGGGGTTGGTCCAACAGGCTGTCGGCCGCAGCACGGGCTTCGGCGGTGATCGAATGACCGGCCAGCATCCGCGCGATTTCCTCGCGCCGGGCACCATCAACCAGCTCGTTCACACGCGTCACCATGCTGCCGTCATTCTCGCTTTTGGCAATATTGAAATGGGTGCGTCCACGCGCGGCGACCTGCGGGCTGTGCGTAATCACAAGGATCTGGCGTTCCTCGGCCAGCAAATGCAGGCGTTCGCCAATGGCAGCCGCCGTCGCCCCGCCAACACCGCTGTCGACTTCGTCAAATACAAGGCTCGGCACGGCGGAAACACGTGCCAGAACCACCTTGAGTGCCAGCAGGAAACGGGAAAGCTCGCCCCCGGATGCGATCTTGTTTAACGGTCCGGCGGGACTGCCGGGGTTGGTGGCGACCATGAACTGAATGCGGTCGATCCCGTCGATGCCCCATTCGTTTTCTTCAAGCTCGGCAATGTCGGTGACAAAGCGCGCCTTTTCCATGCGAAGCGGCGGCAATTCACCATTGATCGCGGCATCAAGCGTTTCGGCGGCGGCTTTGCGCGCACCATGAAGCTTTTGCGCGGCATCAATGAAGGCCGCTCGGTGTTCGGCGACGGCAGCCGTCAGGCGCGACAATTCCTTTTCACCGAATTCAAGCTGATCGATCTGGCTGCGGTAATCCTTCATCAGGCCATTTAGCCCATCGACCGGCACATTGTATTTGCGGGCCGCCGCGCGCAGAGCAAACAGCCGTTCCTCGACATTTTCCTGCTGTCCGGTATCGACATTCAGATCGGCAAGAGTAACCGATATCGCACGCGATGCTTCTTCAAGCTCGATCGCGGCCCGGTCCAGTGCCTCGATAATCGGTTCGAACCGGCCTTCGGCCTTTTGCAATTCGCGTTCAAGATGGCGCTGCGCACTGCGAAGCGCGCTTTCGGCGCCTTTACCACGCGAAAGCTCGCCTGCGGCATCGTTAAGGGCCGCAACAAGCTTTTCCCCATGCATCAGGAACTGGCGTTCCTCGGCAAGGCGTTCTTCCTCGCCTTCCTCGGGGCCAAGCTTTTCAAGCTCGTCAACCGCATGGCGCAGCCATTCTTCTTCTTCGCGCGCCTTGTTGATCCGGTTGGTGGCCGCGCTCAGTTCCTTTTGCGTGTCCCGCCATGCGCGCCATTGATCTCGCACCGCAAGGGCAAGACTGCCAAGATTACCATGGGCATCAAGGGTCGCGCGGTGGGTTGTCGGGTCCAGCAATCCGTGCTGGTCAAACTGTCCCTGAATTTCAACACAGTAATTGCCGACATCGCGCAAAAGCCCGACCGAAACCGACTGATCATTGACATAGGCGCGCGACCGCCCGTCCGAGGTGACAACACGACGTACCACCAGTTCGTCGTCTTCAACCTCGATATCCTGTTCTGCCAGAAGCCCGTAAACCGGATGGCCAGCGGGCAGGGTGAAGGTTGCTGTGACGCTGCATTTATCCGTGCCATGGCGCACGAGCCCGCTATCGGCGCGCGCGCCCAATGCCAGACCCAACGAATCAAGAAGGATCGATTTCCCCGCACCGGTTTCCCCGGTAAGCACGCTAAGCCCGTCGCGGAAATCAAGGTCCAGCTTGTCGATCAGAACAACATTTCGGATGCTAAGCCGTCGAAGCATTGCGGGATACTGACATTGTTAAAACAGCGGCGATGGTGCCCGTCAGGCGACATTGCGACATGCAGAGTGCCCAATCGTAGCGCGCCTTGCAAGCTTTGGCACGGGGCAAAATTCACCGTGCCGCTGTGGGCCGCAGGAAATAGCGAAAAATGTTGAAAAACAACTGACAAGAAACAAGTGTTCTTGATGTGTTCTGATGGGAAAAGTAACGCGACGCGGCGAGAATCAGAACCAGTCACCAAGGGCGGTGGTGGTCGAATGCCACCAGCTTTCTCCCTCGCGGGTGTTTATGCCGTCACCAGCCAGAAGATCGTATGATTCTTCATACCACGGACTGCCCGGGAAGTTATGGCCCAGCACCGATGCGGTGCGTTTGGCTTCGCCTTCAAGACCAAGTGCCAGATAGCTTTCAGTCAGGCGTGCCAGTGCCTCGGGCACGTGGGTGGTGGTCTGGTATTTCTCAAGAACTGATTTGAACCGGTTGATCGCCGCCAGATATTCGCCGCGATCCTGATAATAGCGGCCAACACTCATTTCCTTGCCGGCAAGGTGGTCAACCGTCAGGTCCTTTTTCAGTTTCGCATCGCGCGCATACTGGCTGTCGGGGAAACGGCGGATCACGTCGTCAAGCGAATCCATCGCATGCTGGGTCATCTGCTGATCGCGGCCAACGTCGGAAATCTGTTCGTAATAGGACAGTGCCTTTAGGTAATAGGCATAGGGCACATCCGGGTTTGCAGGGTGCAGAGATATGAAGCGATCAATCGCGGTGATCGCATCGTCATATTTGTTGTCCTGATAATAGGCATAGGCCGACATAAGCGTCGCCTTGGTCGCCCAGACCGAATAGGGATGTTGACGTTCAACCTCGTCAAAGGCCTCGGCGGCTTTCTGGTATTCCTTGGCATCCAGAAGGTCCTGTGCGCCGTTATAAAGCTCGGAAACCGGGCGTTCGATATATTCCGGTTTGTCGTCGCTGGAGCAGGCCGCAAGAAGCAGGGCCAGACCACAAGCAGCAATAACATTCTTGGAAGCCTTACGAAGCACTGTGTCGTTTCCTTAAACTTTGGGACGCATTCAGGCGGAAATTTGCCGGACTATATCATGCCAGTACGGGCATAGGGCAAGTGGTTGTGTCGCCTTCCGGGCACTTTTCTGTACCATCGCCGGTTCCGGGATCGCGGCCATGCAAATTATGGTTGCGAAACACAATAAAAAAGCGGTCCTTTGGGACCGCTTTTTTGAATTTTGACCTGATCAAAAGACCGGTTTAAGCTGTTGCCAGCGCAGGCATTTCAACGGCCTGCAGAGCCGATTTGCGCATCGGCACAACACGCCATGCACTTGCATCGGCAAACAGCGCCTTCAAAAGCAGGTTGTTGACATGGTGACCGGACTTATACGCGGTCACTTTGCCCTGAAGCTGCTTGCCTGCGGTGTAAAGATCGCCAAGCGCGTCGAGAATCTTGTGACGGACAAACTCGTCATCGTAACGAAGACCTTCTTCGTTCATCACTTCATCGCCCGAAAGGACAACGGCGTTATCAAGTGAACCGCCGCGTGCCAGGCCCATCGACCGCATTGCTTCGACTTCGTGCAGGAAACCGAAAGTACGGGCGCGTGCAATATTGGCAACAAACACGCCATCATCGAATTTAACCGACATGCGCTGGTTGTTGATTGCCTTGCTGGCGAAATCGATTTCAAAATCGACTTCAAAGCCACGGGCCGGTTCGACCCGTGCGGTGCAGCCCTTGTATTCGACTTCAACCGGTTTCAGAACTTCGATCACCAGACGCGGCGCGTCCTGTTCCTCGATCCCGACGCAATCGATCAGGAAGTTGAACGGTGCAGAACTGCCATCCATTACCGGCACTTCGTCGGCATCAATATCGATCAGAACGTTGTCGATACGTTGCCCGGCAAGGGCCGCCATCAGATGTTCGATCGTACCGATCTTGATACCGGCATCACGGTCGCCAAGGCAGGTGCAAAGCTGCGTGTCGATCACGCCATCGTAACGTGCCGGAAACAGCGGCTGGCCATCCAGATCCGTGCGGCGGAATACGATACCGTGATTTTCAGGTGCAGGGTGCAGGGTAATGCGGATTTTGTGACCTGAATGCAACCCGACACCGGCACAGCCGATCGATGCTTTAAGGGTGCGCTGGCGCACAACATCCTGATCGGATGCACCCGAAGGCGTGAAGGCCGCGCCGAGGTCTGTAATATTATTCACGGGAACCCCCAGAAAAGTCAGGTCAGTGAGTTGTTAAGCAAATGCGCATTGTCTGGCGCACCGGGGCATTAACCCCATTTCTTAGCGTCAGACCCTACAGGCGTTGTGACAATAGAACAAATCACTCTTTGTTACGCTTTGTAAGCAGTTTAACGTATTGAAAAGTAAGAAATTTATTTCAAAAAACCGATTAAATGCAATTTCAGGTTACGTTGGGGAAGGGTCTCTCGCACCATCCGGCAGGATTTAAAAAAAGGGGAAGGCCCAAGCCTTCCCCTTTTTCGCGCGGAGAATGTCGTCAGTTGGCCTGACGACGCAGGAAGGCCGGAATTTCCAGAAGGTCGTCGGACGTGTTCGACGTCTTGACGCGGGAAGCTGGATCGGCCTTCAAGGATTGGTTTGCATCCTCGCCAAGCGACATTTCGGTCTGGCGCGGTGCCGGAGCCTGTGGCTGCGGATGTGCCTGACGCGGTGCGGCATGGTGGGGCTGTTCTGCGTGGTCGTCATGACCGCCCTTGTTTTTGCCAAACAGGGTTCGCAGGCCAAAACGTGGCGGGGTTGCATTCTGGGCATCTGCTGCTTCGAATACATCCGGGCTGTGGTTTTGTTCTGCATCGCTCGGACGGGCCGGACGCGGCGGAATAAAGGCCATGTCACCATTTTCTTTCGGCTTTTCGGCCGGGGTGAAATGCTGTGCCGGACGTGAAACCGGTTTCGGTTTCAGAACGGTCTGGCCCAGTTCGATCGAACCGGTATCGGTTGCAGGCTGATTGCTCAGTTCCGGCTGCTGGGCGCTGCCGGTTGCGGCAAAACGTTCTGCCGGAATTTCGTCGATCGAGGCGCCGCCATGATAGCCGTCATGCGCGCTGGTAACAGCGGCTTCCGGGGCACTGGCGACGGCGGCTGCTGCGCCATGCTGACCAAAGGACGGCGTTGCCGGCTTGGCCGCCTGTTCGGCTGCCTTGATCGGCGCGACCGAAACGGTGGTCGGCTGCGGACGACGGACGTCCTCGGCATCGATGCCGGTGGCAACCACGGAAACGCGAAGTGCGCCTTCGATGGTTGGATCAAAGGTCGAACCAAAGATGATGTTGGCTTCCGAAGCAACTTCCTCGCGAATACGGTTCGCGGCTTCGTCGACTTCGTAAAGGGCCATGTCCATACCGCCGGTGATGTTGATCAGGACCGCACGTGCGCCCTTCATCGAAGCATCTTCCAGAAGCGGATTTGCAATGGCGGCCTCGGCGGCTTCAAGCGCACGTTTTTCACCCGTGGCTTCGCCCGTGCCCATCATCGCCTTGCCCATCTCGCTCATAACAGTGCGGATATCGGCAAAGTCAAGGTTCACAAGGCCCGGAACCATCATATGGTCGGTAAGGGACCGCACGCCATTGCGCAGAACGTCAACTGCCATCTGGAAGGCATCTGCGAAAGTGGTTTTTTCATTCGCGACCCGGAACAGATTCTGGTTCGGGATGATGATCAGCGTATCAACATATTGCTGAAGCTGTTCGATCCCCTGTTCGGCGGTGCGCATGCGGCGCGTGCCTTCGAAATGGAACGGTTTGGTAACGACACCAACCGTAAGAATGCCTGCTTCCTTGGCCGCCCGTGCAATGACCGGGGCCGCACCGGTACCGGTACCGCCGCCCATGCCCGCGGTGATGAACACCATGTGGCAGCCTTCAAGCTGGGCCTGAATGTCTTCGATGGATTCTTCGGCGGCTGCACTGCCCGCATCGGGACGTGCACCTGCACCCAGCCCTTGGGTGATCTTGCGGCCAAGCTGCATCTTGCGTGTAGCTTTGCTCTGGCTAAGGGCCTGTGAGTCCGTGTTGGCAACAACAAAATCACAACCCTCGAGTTCGGATGCGATCATGTTGTTAACAGCATTGCCACCGGCGCCACCGACGCCAATAACTGTAATCTTCGGTTTCAGGTTTTCTTCCGTTTCAGGAACGGAAAAATTGATCGTGCTCATTGTTTGCTCTTCCTCTCCGCGCTTTAGAGCTCAAGATCGGCGCAGCCTTCCCTTTGCCACGCTACGTCTCAGGTGTCCCCCGGACATTAGACCTTGGCATTCGTTTTAGCGGGCAAAGAGTTATTGCCGTGTTAATAACAATGGAAGATTTCGAAAATTATCGCTTTTTTTGCGTCAAATAATTTTCGTGTCGCGTAAAAGACGCATCTTGGGGCACGTTGCTCGGGATATCGGTCTAGAAATTTTCCTTGAACCACGCACCGAAACGGCCCCAGCGTCCGCCCGACTGGCGGATCTGGTTCATGGCTTCGCTCAGCGGGTCGTTCTGCTGCTGAAGGGCACGCAGCAACAGACCGGCACAGGCTGAAAATGCCGGACCGGCAGTGGCTTCGGCAAGACCCGATACCCCGTGCGGTGTGGCAATGGTGGCCGGGCGTTCAAACATCTGGCTTGCCAGGTCTGCAATGGCGTTAAGCTGGCTGGCCCCACCGGTCAAAACGATGGAACGGCCGCCGATCTGCGACAGGCCATGTGCGTCAAGCTGGTCACGGATCAATTCGAACGTTTCTTCAAGGCGTGGTTTGATGATGTTGATCAGCATCGAGCGCGGTACATGATTGACGTTGTTCTCGTCTTCATCGCCGATCACAGGCACCGCCAGAATTTCCTGATCGTCGGATGGCGATGTCAGCGCACTGCCATGCAGTGTTTTCATGCGTTCGGCATGATTAAGCGACGTGTTCAGCCCATAGGCGATATCGCGCGTCACATGCGCCCCGCCAACCGGCACCGTCGCGGTATAGATCACCTGACCGCCATGGAAAACGGCAACACTGGTGGTCCCGGCCCCCATGTCAATGACAGTCGCACCAAGGTCGCGCTGATCGGCGGTCAAAGCCGACAGGCCCGATGCCAGTGGTGTGACCACCGTTTCCTCGATCCCCAGATGGCAACGGCCCAGAAGGGTTTCCAGATTGCGAAGCGGGGCGGTCTGGGTGCGGACAAAATGCAGATCAAGCCCGACCACGGACCCGTACATACCGCGCGGATCGCGCAAGCCTGTTGCCGCGTCCACCCGGAAGCCCAGCGGCACAGTATGGATCAACTCGTCGCCCGCCTGGCGCAGGACGGCTTCTTTCTGATCGTTCAGTTTGCGGATTTCAAGATTGCCAATCGGGCGCGACCCCAGCGGCAATTCGACGGTATGGGTTTCGGATTCAGGGCTGCCGCCCGACAGGTTGACGATGACGGAATCAATCGTGTGGCCCGCCATTTTCTCGGCCGCATTCACCGCCGCAAGGACAACTTCCTGCGCAGCATCAAGATTGGCAATTGATCCGCTTTGCAGTCCCTTGGACATGTTATGCCCGATACCGATGACTTTCGGGGCTTCGCCCTTTTCACGGCGGGCAATAAAGCAACAGACCTTGGACGTGCCGATGTCCAAGGCCGCGATCAAGCCTGATCTGGTTTTGCTGCGTGCCAATTGAATGCTCTGAACTTTTTTAAAAATTATGATCTGATTTCTGTGCGCCAGATCTTATGCCGGTTTTCGCCCATAAGCTGTTGCAAATTGGTTAAGGCAGGGTGGAGTCTTCTGCATTCCTGTTTTCAACAGTGCAACAGACACCGTTTTGCGACGCAAAAACGCCTGTCTATCAACCAAAGGTTTTGCGCCTGTTGGTGGCTTTGCTGTGCTGCAACGTTACAGGAGCCGCTTGACTCCCAACTGTAACGTTGCAGTAATCAACTGCCGAACTAAAAAACCAACAGGGAGGAAACAGCATGTTTCTTGGCAAAATGACACGTGCCGGTATCGGAATGATCGCGGCACTCGGGCTTTCGACCAGCATCGCATCGGCGCAGGAAAGTGTGGAAGTCCTGCATTGGTGGACGTCGGGCGGTGAGGCAAAGGCGCTTCAGGTTCTTAAAAAGGACCTCGAAGATCAGGGGGTTTCGTGGAACGACATGCCCGTCGCTGGTGGTGGTGGTGAACAGGCCATGACCGTCCTGCGCGCACGGGTCACATCGGGCAACGCACCGACTGCGGTGCAGATGCTGGGCTTTGATATCAAGGACTGGGCGGGCGAAGGTGTTCTGGCCAATCTTGATGAACTGGCCGCCGAGGAAGGCTGGGAAGATGTTGTTCCCGAGGCCCTTAAAGGTTTTTCGAAATATGACGGTCACTGGATCGCAGCCCCGGTCAACGTCCATTCAACCAACTGGGTCTGGGCCAACAAGGCGATTTTTGACGAGCTTGGCCTGAAGCAACCGACCAACTGGGACGAACTGATCGCAGCACTCGATAAAATCAAGGAAGCCGGTTACACCGCGGTCGCCCATGGTGGCCAGGCATGGCAGGACGCCACCATCTTTGATGCGGTTGTCATGGCAACCGGGGGGCCTGATTTCTATCAGGCATCAATGATCGATACCGACCCGGATGCGCTGGGTTCGGATACGATGAAAACCATTTTTGACCGCATGGCGCAGCTGCGGACCTATGTTGATGACAACTTTTCAGGTCGCGACTGGAACCTTGCGACCGCGATGGTGATCAACAAGGAAGCCGGTGTGCAGTTCATGGGCGACTGGGCCAAGGGTGAGTTTCTTAATGCCGGCAAAGTCCCCGATACCGATTTCCTGTGCTTCCGTTTCCCCGGAACCCAGGATGCGGTGACGTTCAACTCTGACCAGTTCGTCATGTTCCAGGTTGGCGAGGATCGCCGGGATGCACAGTTAAAACTTGCATCTGCCGTGATGTCGCCAAGCTTCCAGTCGGCATTCAACGTCGTCAAGGGTTCTGTCCCGGCGCGCACCGATGTTCCGAATGATGATTTTGATGCCTGCGGCAAAAAAGGCATGGCCGAGCTTGCTGCTGCTAATGAAAAGGGCACGCTGTTTGGCTCGATGGCACATGGCCATTCTGTTCCGGCCGGGGTCAAAAACGCGATGTATGACGTGATTACCGCGCACTTTAATGGCGAATATGACAGTGCAACCGCTGTCGAGGAACTCGTCAACGCGGTTGAGTCCGCCCAATAAGACCGAAATGAAACCGACGGTCGGATAACATTCCGGCCGTCGGATAAAGTGCGGAGAATCATCCATGCAACCATCCTTGCCCGGCAAGGCACAGGCAACCCTGCGGGAGGTTCTGCCCCGTCTGGTGCTGAGCCCCAGCCTGTTTCTGATCCTTTTATTCGTTTACGGATTTATTGCTTACACCGGTTATCTGTCGCTGACCGACAGCCGGATGCTGCCATCCTATGAACTGGAAGGGCTTGGCAATTATGCCAATCTGTGGGGCCAGCGAAACTGGCTGATTGCCCTGCAAAACCTTGCGATTTTCGGTATTCTTTACATTGCTATCTGTTCGGTGCTGGGGCTGGTTCTGGCGATCCTGCTGGATCAGAAAATTCGCGGCGAAGGCATTTTGCGCCCGATCTATCTGTATCCGATGGCACTGTCCTTCATCGTCACCGGCACGGCATGGAAATGGTTTCTTGATCCGGGGCTTGGTCTTGAAAACACCATGCATCTTTGGGGATGGGAAAGCTTTACCTTCAACTGGATCAAGGATCGCGACATGGCGATCTATACAGTGGTGATTGCCGCAGTCTGGCAATCGTCGGGCTTTGTCATGGCGATGTTTCTGGCGGGTTTGCGCGGGATCGACAGTGAAATCCTCAAAGCCGCCCAGATGGATGGTGCCAGCCGCTGGAGCCTTTATACCCGTATCGTCATTCCGCAATTGCGCCCGGTGTTCCTATCGGCCTTCGTGGTTCTGGCCCATCTGGCGATCAAGGCTTATGACCTTGTCATTGCGCTGACCAATGGCGGGCCGGGGCGGGCGACCGAACTGCCGGCGACCTTCATGTATTCCTATACCTTCACGCGAAACCAGATGGGGGTCGGCGCATCGTCGGCGGTGATCATGCTGGCGATGATTGCCTCGATCATTGTGCCCTATCTTTATTCCGAACTTCGGGAGCGCCGCTGATGTCCCGTTCAATGCAACCTTCCTTCGGCACGGGCAGGCTTCTGCGC
>CAMPHD010000034.1 GCA_946885765.1 uncultured Thalassospira sp. | reverse complement strand
GGCATCATCGAAACGCCCGGTACGTTCCATTTCGTAAAGTGCGGGGAAAAGTTTGCGTAACGCCAAATCTCCGGTCCCACCGAAAATCACGATATCAGCGATACGATGCTTCAGCCGTTGGCGCTGCGTCGTCGTTTGTGTCATCTTGCCCTAAGCCTTCCAAGCGAACTGCTCTCACTCGTTTCCTCCCCGTCGTAAAGGTGGGATCCCGAGCCCGAAGGGCTCTGGCAAACGACCGGGCCACGGTATTTACCGTGTTGGCAGGCGACGGGTTTTCGCCCCGTCACCGCCTATCCTGTTGCCAGCTGTGCTCTGAGCGGTTCGTTATCCACATCAAGGCGCCGTCTGGCTTGTCCGTTCTGATCGAACAGATAGCAATCTTCCACCCGGGCATGAATGCCGATGGATGATCCTGTTACAATTGCCGTATCACCCGTGACACGGGCAACGAACAGTTCATCGCCACCGGCCTGCACATAGACGAGACCCGCCTCGCCCAGATGTTCAACCACTTCGACCGTTCCTGTCAGCAATGCCGTGTCCTGATCGGCAAGGCTGCAATGTTCCGGTCTGATGCCCACTGTTACACGATCTCCGGCGTCAAGACCACTGCCATCAACAGGCAGCGTCACCTCTTTACCGGAATCCAGTTTAACCGTAACAGTTTGTTGCGAAACCACCATCACAACCGCCGGAACAAAGTTCATTTTAGGCGACCCGATGAAGCCCGCAACAAATTGATTTTGCGGATGATGATAGAGTTCAAGCGGGGTCCCGACCTGCTCGACCGAACCGGCCCGCAAAACCACGATCTTGTCAGCCATTGTCATGGCTTCGACCTGATCATGCGTCACATAAATCATCGTGGACTTCAATTTTTCATGAAGTTTTGTCAATTCGATGCGCATTTGCACGCGCAAACCGGCATCGAGGTTCGATAGCGGTTCATCGAACAGGAAGACTTTCGGTTTGCGCACAATCGCCCGGCCAATGGCGACGCGCTGACGCTGACCGCCCGAAAGTTCCTTTGGCTTGCGGTCCAGCAATTCTTCAAGTTGCAGCACCTTGGCTGCGGCCATCACACGTTCGCGCTGTTCGTCCTTGGTTTTTTTCGCAAGATCAAGGCCGAACGCCATGTTTTCATAGACCGTCATATGCGGATAAAGCGCATAGGACTGAAACACCATGGCAACACCGCGATCCTTTGGCGCCCTGTCATTGACGACCTCGCCGCCAATGGAAAGTTCGCCGTCGCTGATATCTTCGAGCCCGGCAATCAGGCGCAGCAAGGTCGATTTGCCACATCCTGACGGACCGACAAACACGCAAAATTCGCCATCACGGATATTCAGATCGACACCATGAATGGTCTCGATCGGACCGAAACGTTTTTTAACCTGTTTAAGAACCACTTCCGACATGCGGGTTCCTCCCTCGACTTGTCGATTTATATCGTTCCGAAATAAAAGCCCCACCCCGACAGCGAAAGCTGATTGCCGGTAACCGATCCGCTGTTAAGGGCGAAATTCGCATCCGAACGCCCGGGCAAGGTCACGGTTCGGGCATCGGGCGTCGTATTGAACACGCAGATGGTCCGGACCACGCCCGCCATGCGGGCATAGGCGATGATATTGTCATCGATATCGAGCATCTCGATATCGCCATCGATGATTTCCGGATGGATTTTGCGCCACGCCAGAAGATCACGATAGAAACTGCGCAGCGAACCGGGATCATCCATCTGTTCGGCAACCGCAAGCCCGCTATGATCCTGCGGGACCGGCAGCCACGGCGTATCGTTTGTGGTGAAACCGCCATGCGGGATATTGGCATTCATCCATGGCATGGGGGTTCGGCATCCATCGCGCCCCTTGAATTCCGGCCACATTTCAATCCCGTAGGGATCCTGCAGCAATTCATAGGGGACGACGGCCTCTTCAAGGCCAAGTTCCTCCCCCTGATAGATGCAGGGCGTGCCACGCAATGTAGTGTAAAGGGCCGGGATCATGCGAAGGCGGGCATCATTATCGCCGCCCTTGTCCATGCCCCAACGGGTCGCAACCCGGACGAAATCATGGTTCGATACCGCCCAGCACGGCCAGCCATCGCCAAGAACCTCAAAAACATTGCGCAACATCCCGCGGATCAAAGCCGTTTCAAGCGGGCTTTCCAGCAAATTGATCGTATAGGCCATGTGAAGTTTATCGCCCCCGGCGGTATATTCCGCCATGGTCGCCAGCGAATTGTCCGAGCCGATTTCACCGACCGTCGTCGCACCGGGATATTTATCGAGAACTGTGCGCAGTTTTTTAAGGAACGCGATATTTTCCGGTCGCGTTTTGTCATAGACATGCATCTGGCGGGTATAGGGATTTTCCTTTGGCGCGCCTTCGGGTCGGTGAGAGCCCGGAACCCATGGAGGGTTATCGCGCAATTCCGCGTCATGAACATAGAAATTGGCGGTATCAAGCCGGAAACCATCCACCCCGCGACGCAGCCAGAATTCCACATCGTCAAGCAACTGGGCCTGTACATCTGGGTTATGGAAATTCAGGTCCGGCTGACTGATCAGAAAGTTGTGCATGTAATATTGCTGACGGGTGGTATCGAACTTCCATGCCGAACCGCCAAAGATCGACAGCCAGTTATTGGGCGGCGTGCCATCCGGTTTGGGATCAGCCCAGACATACCAGTCAGCCTTGGGATTATCACGTGATGACCGGCTTTCCTTGAACCAGGCATGCTGATCGGAACTGTGCGACAGGACCTGATCAATGGTGACGCGCAGGCCAAGCGAATGGGCCTTTTCAACCAGATGGTCGAAATCGGCCAATGTTCCGAACATCGGATCGACATCGCGGTAATCCGCCACGTCATAGCCGAAATCCTTCATCGGCGAGGTAAAGAACGGCGACAGCCAGATGCCATCAACGCCGAGATCGGCAATGTAATCCAGTTTCTGAGTAATGCCGGGCAGATCACCAATGCCATCGCCATTGGAATCAAAGAAACTGCGCGGATAGATTTGATACAGGACGCCACCGCGCCACCAGTCAGGATTTCCGGCCAAAGCCATTTAAAGTCACCTTAAGTCATGTGGGACGAGAAGCCGCATCAGCCTTTGACAGCCCCGGCGGTCAGGCCGGACACGATGCGACGCTGGAAAATCAGAACCAGAACAATCAACGGAACCGTCACGATCACCGATGCCGCCATGATATTGCCCCATGGCATTTCAAACTGGCTGGCCCCGGAAATCAGGGCGATGGCAACCGGCACGGTGCGCTGTTCATTGGTCAGGGTGAAGGTCAGGGCAAACAGGAATTCGTTCCATGCCATGATGAAGGCCAGAAGCCCGGTGGTAACCATGGCAGGCCACATGACCGGCAGGAACACGCGCGTGATCACGGTCCAGGCGCTGGCCCCGTCCATCACGGCGGCTTCTTCAAGCTCGCGCGGTAATTCGCGCATGAAGGCGGTCAGTATCCAGACCGTGAATGGCAGGGTCAGCATCATGTATGAAATCGCCAGACCGAACATGGAATTATAAAGCCCGACCGCCCGGATCAGTTCGAACATCCCCGACAGCACCGCGACCTGCGGGAACATCGATACCGACAGGATCGTCACCAGCAACAGGCCGCGCCCGGCAAATTTAACCCGTGCAAGCGCATAGGATGCCGTCACTCCCATCAAAAGCGACAGGGCCACAACCATCACACTGACAAAGATCGAATTGAATATATTGCGACCGAACGGCTGTCCTTCAAACACCGACAGATAGTTCGAGAAACTGAAACTTTCCGGCAGGTAATTGACGTCAAACAACGCCGATCCGGTTTCGAACGCCGTCAGGATCGCGTAATAGAACGGGAAAACGGCAAAGATCACGATGGCGGCTACCAGCAGGTAAAAACCGGCCCTCGTCATCAGGGATTTGACTTTGCGGTTCATCTTAATGTCCCCCGTCGTCAAGCCGGACCCGACCGATCATCATGTAGGCCATGATCGAAAAGGCGATGACCAGAAACAGCAGCGTTGACGCTGCCGAGCCATATCCGACTTCCTGAAAATCGACCAGAAGTTGCCGGGCATAGACCGACATGGTCATGGTGTTCGGATTGTTCGGCGTTAAGACATAAATCACGTCAAACACACGCAATGCATCAAGGGCACGGAAGATCACGGCAATCATCAATGCGGGTTTGATCAGCGGCAGGGTCACCTTGAAAAACACCCGGACCGGATGGATACCATCGACACGGGCGGCCTCATAACAGTCACTTGGCAGCATCTGAAGGGCGGCCAGTGTCAGAAGCGCCATAAACGGTGTGGTTTTCCAGACATCGACCATAATCACCGCAGCCATGGCCGTATCGGGATTGGCTGTCCAGGCAATCGGTGCAGCAATCAGGCCTAGCGACATAAAGAGATCATTGAGGATGCCGAACTGATCATGCAGCATCCAGTGCCACATCTTGGCCGACACGATTGTCGGGATCGCCCACGGAATCAGAACCGCCGCCCGCACCAATCCGCGTCCCTTGAATTCCTGATTAAGGACAAGGGCCACAATGATACCCAGCACCGTTTCAAGAGAGACGGAAATCAGGGTAAAATAGATCGTATTCCAGACTGCCTGCCACCATTCCGGATCGGCCAGAAGGCCGAACGTCTCGCCATCATAAACGGCATAGAAGTTTTCAAAGCCGATAAAGCTGTAACCGCCAAGATCGGACAGATTGGCGTCGGTAAAGCCAAAGATGAAAGTCCGCAGCAATGGCCAACCGGCCACGCAGGCAAGGATGACCAGCATCGGCGTTAAAAAAAGCCATGCCGAACGCCGTCTTGCACGCGTCAGGGACGAAGCTTGCGCCATGGGAACCGCTCTTGATCTTGAAGGGGGATGATCGATCATGACCGCCATCCATCAAACCGGTCAAAGCAAACCGGTACGAAAACAGGATTGGAGCAACACCGGGTAAATCAATAGCATCCCGGTGTTGCAAACCCCGTTTACCAGCCGGAACGCTTGACGCGTTTCAAGCTGCGATCAAGCCCGGTCATCGCCTGGTCGACGGTTTGCG
This sequence comes from uncultured Thalassospira sp., assembly GCA_946885765.1. The sequence continues at coordinate 10,336 of CAMPHD010000034.1, read as the reverse complement.
ATCCCGACAGCGACGCATGCACTGCCTGCCAAAACTCGCTTGATACCTGATTGTATTTCGAACCGGTCACGGTTGACGGGCGCGGTGCCGCACTGGTGAATGTCTCGTACAGATCGCCAAAGAACGGATTGGCGGAAAGGACTTCCTCGTCCTTGTAAAGATCGGCAATCGTCGGGTTATAGGAACCCTTGATCGCACGGCGTTTCTGTTCTTCGTAGGAGGTCAGGAATTTCACAAGATCGGCGGCAAGTTCGGGATTTTCCGAATATTTCGAAACCGACAGCTGCCAGCCGCCAAGGGCTGCGGCCGAACGGCCGTCTTCACCGCCTTTGGGCAGGGCAGCAACACCGACCTTGCCCTTGACCGGGCTGTCTGCCGAATTAGCCAGCGCCCAGGCGTAGGGCCAGTTGCGCATGAAGACCGAATTGCCAGACTGGAACACACCGCGTGCTTCTTCCTCGGCATAGCCAAGAACACCTTCGGGGGAAATGGTGCCGATCCAGTTTGATGCGGTTTCAATCGCCTTTCTCGCCTGATCGTTATTGATCGAAATATTGCCATTCGGTTCGACCACCGAACCACCGTTAAACGAAACGACCCATTCCAGCGCGTTGCAGGTCAGGCCTTCATAGGCCCGTCCCTGAAACACATGGCCCCACATTTTGTCGTTACCGGCCTTGCGTTCGCCTTCCTGGATTTTCTGCGCTGTTTTTGTCAGCTGTTCCCAGGTTTCAGGAACACTTTCGCCGTACTTTTCCAGTAAATCCTTGCGGTAATAAAGGACGCCCGCATCCGTAAACCACGGCATGGCAACCAGACGGTCCTCAAACGTGTTGTTGGTGACGATGGCCTCAAAATGCTGCTTGGCTTCGTCCGCCATGTATTCGTTAAGATCAATGAAGTGGTTGCCCAGTATCCCCGGCCAGATCACATCAATCTGGAACACATCAATGTCAGACGATCCGGCAGCCAGAATCTGCTGATAAAGAGCCAGTCGTTCGGTTGTCGAATTTGGGGTGGAAATCACCGCGACTTCGTTGCCTGTCTGCTTTGCCCATGCATCAACACCTTCTTGGCAAAGCGCAAGTTCCTGTCCGACGGCACCACAGGAAATAGAAATCTTTGCGGCATTGGCCGATCCGGCCATCGCAAAAGTCGCGCCAAGAACGCCCGCCGTTGCGAGCAGTTTTTTCATCAAGGTCATCTAGACCTCCCTAGGATGTTATCGGTTTTCCCATGCAGCTTTTGGCAGCTGCTTTTATTCGTTTTGGTTGGTCTTTTTGTCCGGGTCGGGCGCCCGTACCGGAACCCCAGGTGCAATCACCGGCTGCAATCTGTTTTGGTCATTGCTTCCCGGCGCGGAGCCGCCCGATTGAAAAAGGATACGCCTGATCGCTCCTTTTCAAAGTGTCATATCCTTCAAAGGATGATACTATTCTGCAAATTCGCAGTAATCACGACACGAATAGTAGGACGATATGCGGATCATCCAGGAACGGATCACAAATCCACAGGGATATAGCTGGGGCTATTTTCACTATATCTGGGATGATTTTCGCTGCAACTGGCACCAGCACCCCGAATATGAGATGACCCTGACGCTGAATGCCAAAGGGTCACGGTTGATTGGTGATCATCGGCAGGCGTTTGACGGGCTGGATTTCGCGATGGTCGGCCCCAACCTGCCCCATCTTTGGGAATGCAAACGCATTGATCCGTCTCGCCCGATCGAGGTTTATGTGCTTTGGCTGTCGCAGGAATGGGTGGAAAACCTGACGCGGGATTTTGTTGAATTTGCCGATTTCCACGAATTGTTTGCCCGTGCGCGCCGCGGTCTTTCCTTTACGGATGAAACAGTGGAATGCGTTCGGGAAATCTGCCCGCACCTTGATGATGCCAAACCGCGGCGGCGCTTTATCCTGATGATCGAACTGCTTGAAGCCCTGCTTACCGGGATCGACAAACCGCTGGCATCGGCCAATTTTGGCGGCGAAGCCGGGAAGAACAGTGAATCTATCCGGGTGGATCGCGCGTTGGCTTTCATTCATGCGCATTACGCAGAACCGCTTCGGGTTTCATCGCTTGCCGATGTTGCCGGTGTCAGTGAGAGCAGCTTTTACCGGCTGTTCAAACGTTATACCGGGCGCAGTGTTGTCGAATATCTGAACGAATACCGGATTTCGCGGGCCTGTGTGCAGCTTTCTCGCACCGATCTTCCGATCTATCAGATCGCCGAAAATAACGGCTTTAGCAATCTTTCGAACTTCAACCGGCGTTTTCGCCAGTATCGTGGAAAATCGGCCAGCGACTATCGAGAGAACATTCGCATTCACGGTCAGTTCCCCGATCACCCGCCAATGCCCGATGCCCGTATCGGCGCCGTTCCGGCCCGTCCGCTGCCAAGCGAGATAGACGGTGTTCCGGACCGGCACACCGCCATTCCTGCATCCGCTGCCGAATAGTTCACCGCCATCACACGACAGAACATCGGGAATGCGATGATGTTCCGTTTTGCATTCCCCTGCGGTTCATCATTTCGGAAGACTCGCGCAAAAGCCTTTGTTTCTGCGGGTTTCATTCAACCTGATACTGGCCATGCACCGCCGATGTTCTCATTTTCCTTGAAAAAACAGGAACATCGAGATCATATAAGTTTCATTAAAAATCAATAACTTAAATATTTTATTGGCTTTTGTTCTAATTTTGTTCTTGTGAGAACAAAACAGGATCAGTATGGTTTCTTCAGACAGATTGAGGAGGACACAGCCATGATGAAGTTGCTTGAAAATCCGAGCCGCCTGAACGAGCTTTGCAGCACGGTTGCCGTGGTCGGAAGTACCGGATTTTTCCTGTTCGTGATCGGACTGGGAATGGCGCAAACCCTTCGCGGTCTGATCTGATCAAAGCTCATACCTTTCACGAGACCCGGATGGACTTCCCATCTAGGGTGACGACCGGCAGGCAACCCCGCACCCATACCCTGTCCCGTCTGTCGGTCGTCCCTCATCCATCGATCCGGGTCCCGTGAATTGTAACTTGCATATTACTTTCGCTATTCCGCGCTACTTGACGCTGCTGTTTCCCCGACAGCAGCGTTTTTCTTTGTCCGGCACGCAAACGGGCCGAGTCCCCGAAGCACCATACCAATGTATAATCCAAATCGAATTTCCCCCGTCTTTCGGGCAAAAACTATTGTTGCAATGCAACAACTTACGCCGCATCGCAAAATTTAACTCGACAGCACTCCGAATGTTGGTTTGAATCAAGGTGAAAAACGAAAGTTTGGAAATTCATCATACTTTTAGGTTATTGATTGAAACCTGAAGTATCGTAGGGTTCTGATAAATGCAGGATTTCTGTTTATCGTGATATTGCGGGATGTTAACCCGCGATGATCAACCCATCCCACCGGTCGCCCGCATGAGCCGGCCCGGGATTTACGAAAAACAGAAGGCCTGCCCACCGGAAATTCTTTCGGAAAAATGCAGCCGGGGACCAACACGGTCGATGCACCCCACCACCGAACCTTTGCATCGCCGGGGAGTGAGAGATTAATGCTGTACCATCTCTATGAACTGCAGCACGCCACCATCAGTCCGTTACGGATGGTGGCCGATGCCAGCAAGAAGTGGCTGCGCAATCCGGTCAACCCGCTATCCTATACCCATCAGGGCCGTGCGGCCGCCGCCGCGTTTGATGTGTTCACCCATATCACGCACCGTTATGGCAAACCGGAATTCGGCCTTGATACCACGATCATCAATGGTGAAACTGTCGCCGTGACCGAGGAAATCGTCCACAGCGAACCGTTCTGCAATCTTTTGCATTTCAAACGCGAAACCGATCACCTTAAAAATCAGCCCGATGATCCGCGGCTTCTGATCGTGGCTCCCCTGTCGGGACACTTTTCAACGCTGCTGCGCGGCACGGTCGAGGCATTGCTGCCCGATCATGACGTTTACATCACCGACTGGATCGATGCCCGCATGGTTCCCGTGCATCAGGGACATTTCGACCTTGATAGCTATATCGACTATGTCATGCAGTTCCTGCGTAAACTCGGCCCGAACACCCATCTTATGGCGGTGTGCCAGCCATCGGTTCCGGTGGTTGCCGCCGTATCGTTGATGGCCGCCGGGAACGAACCCTGTCAGCCGGCATCAATGACCCTGATGGGCGGCCCGGTCGATACGCGCGAAAACCCGACCGAGGTCAATAATTTTGCCAAACAGCACAGCCTGGACTGGTTTGAACGCCATGTGATTTCGCATGTGCCGCTGCCCCATGCCGGGGTGATGCGCCGCGTATATCCGGGCTTTATGCAGCTTGCCGGTTTCATGAGCATGAACTGGGACAAGCACGTTTCCGCCCATCACGAGATGTTCACCCATCTTGTCGAAGGCGACGGCGAAAGTGCGGATGCCAAGCGCAACTTCTATCACGAATATCTTGCCGTCATGGATATGAGTGCGGAATTCTATCTGCAAACACTGAAGGTCGTGTTCCACGAACACCAGTTGCCCGAAGGCACAATGCGCTGGCAGGGTGTGCCGGTCGAACCCGCCGCCATCACCAAGACCGCCCTTCTGACGGTCGAAGGCGAACGCGATGATATCACCGGCGAAGGACAGACGCGCGCGGCTCACAAGCTTTGCGCCAACCTGCCCGATAATATGCGCATGCATCATTTCCAGAAATCGGTCGGCCATTACGGTGTGTTTAACGGCCGTCGCTGGCGCGAACAGATCAGCCCACGGATCAAGGATTTCATCCGCCGCCACGACCAGCATGGCAAGGGCCGCAAAAGCGCGCCTGACATGACCCGGATCGAAGCCGCTGAATAATCCTCATACAAACAAAATTACCAAAAGCCGCCCCGAAATCGGGGCGGCTTTTGTGTTTGGTGACAAAGGGTGAAACCGTAGTAACGTCTGCATCCAAGCATCAAAGATTTAAATCTAATAACGCGGCTGAATACTGCCATTAACGATTTCGCCGCCATAGGTCCCATCGCCATAAGCATATTGTTCGACCGGGTGCAGTGTATCGACCAGATGCTGATAGACAGCGGGTATCGTCGTTTCCCAAAGACCGATATGACCAATCACAACCGGTTGTGCTGCTGCTCCCAGCAGGGCTATGGCAGCGTCAACATCCGCGTTGGTTGCCTGTGCCGTCGCATCCCGCAGCGGCAAATGCACAGCGATGATCTGACCTCCGACAATCCCCATGATCCCGATACAGGACGAAAAACCGGTAAACATGATCTGAACCGCCTGCCCCCATTCGCATTCGGCAATGGCCTCGGTATTGGCAGCCTGAGTAAAAACATATGACATTGAATCATCCCTGTTTACGAAAGATAAAAGTGCTTCTTTCAGACGGGTATGATCCCTTGGTGTGACAGTTCTTACAGCGGACGCACTTTAAGCCACATGAATAGCGGCACGCGCGACCATTGTTTGAGCCGGTCGAGGTCGGCCTGATCCTTGCGAAAGCCGGACATTGGCTTCTCCTTTGGCTTTCTCGGGAATTTCAGTCAAACAGGCCGTTTAACACGGCATGCTGCAACAGGATGACGGTTTTGGCATCCCTGATGCGGCCATCTGACATCATTGCCAATGCGTCCCTGAACGGCACTTCAAGAACGTGGATATCCTCGCCCTCTTCAAGCAAACCACCGCCCTCACCCGCGCGGTGATCGCTTGTGACTTCGGCCACGAACAGGTGCAAACGTTCGGTAACCGAGCCTGGACTCATGAACAGATCGAACACTTTTTGCGGTTTGCCGATCCTGTAACCGGTTTCTTCTTCGACCTCGGCAATCACGGCGGATGCCGGATCGCGATCGTCAAGCAACCCTGCCGGAACTTCGATCAGCATGCCGTTTTCATTGCCATTCACGAAGGATGGCAAACGAAATTGCCGTGTCAGGATCACGGTGCCCGCCGCACGGTTATAAAGCAGGATGCCCGCCCCGTTGCCACGATCATAGGCTTCGCGTTGCTGGGACTGCCATTCGCCGTTGCTTCGGCGCAGATCAAAGCTGACGCGATACAGGTGATACCAGTTATCCGACAGGCATTCGATGTTCTGAACGCGGATATCGTTGCTTTCGGGAAGCTTCCAGCCTTTGGGCCGCCGGGTCGGAAGGTCGGTCATGGCATAAGATCCATCAGCGGTTCAGAAAAGCAGACAGGGTCAGCAATACCGCATCGGGTTTTTCGGCATGGACCCAGTGGCCTGCGCCCTTGATGCTGGTAAAGGCCGCCTTGGGAAACAGCGATTTGATGTGTTCGCGATCCTTGGGATCGACATAATGCGAATTGGCACCGGATATGAACAGCACATCGCGATCAAAACTGCCCCCCACCGTTTCGGGCCAGCCGGTAATGTCGGAAAGGTGGTTGGCCATGGCATCGATATTGACCTGCCATGACATTTTACCGGTTTCCTTGTCGGTTGCGACATTCTGCGCCAGGAACTGACGCACGCCCTTTTCCGAAACGCCACTGACAAGTGCATCTTCGACTTCGGCACGCCGCGATACCGCATCGAAATCCACCGACTTCATGGCACTGATATAGCCAGTATAGTCATGGTCATAGGTCACAGGCGCAATATCAACCACCACCAGATCGGCAACCAGATCCGCATCCTGCGACAGCGCCAGCATCATTGATGCCTTGCCGCCCATCGAATGCCCGATCAGATGGACCGGACCATTGGCAACATCCCGGATCAGTTCGGCGATGTCCGATGCCATCGCCGGATAGGTCATGTTCATGTCCCAGTCGGACCGGCCATGATTGCGAAGGTCCGCCGTGACCACATGATACTTTTCAGCCAGACGCCGCGCGATGGCGGTCCAGTTACGCGCCTGCCCGAACAGCCCGTGCAGGATCACAAGCGTGCCATTGTCACGGTTTTCTTCGCCAAAGGCATAATGGGCAAGTTTCATCAGGGACGCTCCGCAATCGGGTTATCTGGTTATTCCCTTAATAGCGGGACCGGACGGTGGCGTGAAGCCCTGTGGTGGGATCAGAATCAAAACACCCCCGCATGGGAGGAATGCGGGGGTGTTTTTTGGGTCATTCGACCCGGTATTCATCGCCAAGCGTTAAGCTTAGGCACCAGCCGGACGGCCACCCGGAAGGCGGTTACCGCCAAACAGGGAAGCAATTTTGCGGGCCAAAGTAACAACGGCTTTGCGGATCGCCTGAGCACGGAGTTTTTCGGCTTCGCGCTGCAGCGTGGTCAGATCGTAATCACCATAACGACGCATGGCTTTATCCTTTCCATAACAGGCGGAGCAATGTGCGCTCCGGTTTCGCGTTGATTTGTTCTGAAGCCGGTGTACGCCTGTTTATTCAATCCTACGAGACGAGTTTTTTCACCTCACCCATGCACTTGACGCATACCCAGACACAAGTCCGTCACAATCATTTCATGTGAAAGACGCATGATTGTCTCATGACAAATAAACCATTCAACTTGAACGAAATTTCCCCAGCACTGTTTTACACAGTTCAAACACAATCCGAACAGGCCGGATCAATTAGATCTCTATCCTTTGCATATAAAGGGATTGAGGCAGATCAAACAGGGCGATTCTGATGCTTCAGACGGGGTCTTAAATAGCAATTTGCCAACAAAACGGCTTTAAATTGCAGACTCGATTCCGGGAACCGTACACCGTTCAATTTTGCATGGCTGATTAAGAAATCGGAGAACGGCAATTGCATCACATACAATTACCGTTCTCCGATCTTCGAATTGTCGCACGAAAGTCAGCAAATATTCGCGGATTCAGCCCAGGGCATAATTCAGATATTTGGGTTCAAGATATTCTTCCAGCCCCCAATGACCACCTTCGCGGCCCTGCCCGCTTTCCTTCACACCGCCAAACGGCGCGCCTTCGTGGGACGTGGTGCCATCGTTGATACCAACCACCCCGGTTTCAAGCCGATCGGCGATCCGCTGGATACGGCCGACATCGCGACTGAAAAGGTAGGACGACAGACCGGCACGCACCCGGTTGGAAAGTTCGATCACCTCGGCCTCGGTCCTGAAACGATAGATCGGGGCGACGGGGGCAAACAGTTCCTCGTTGAAACAATCGGCATCAAGGGACAAATCGGTCATCACCAACGGGCGAGTGAAATGGCCTTCGTCAGGGCGGTCCGCACCGTAATGCAGGGTCGCGCCGCGTTTTTTCGCATCATCGATCAATCGTTCAACTTTTGCCACCGCCTGACGGTTGATCAGCGGGCCAAGATCGGTACCGGGAATGAAGCCGTTGCCAATGGTTTGTGCGTGGCTTGCCGCGATGAATTTTTCGACAAAGCTTTCATAGACGCCGTCCTGCACGAAAATGCGGTTGGCGCAAACGCAGGTCTGACCGCTGTTGCGGAATTTGGAAATCATGGCCCCGGCCACGGCGGCATCAATATCGGCATCATCCATCACGATAAACGGCGCATTGCCGCCCAGTTCCAGCGACAGCTTCTTGACCGTCGGCGCACATTGCACCATCAGACGTTTGCCGACCTCGGTCGAGCCGGTGAAGGACAGCATCCGCACACGCGGATCGCCGGTCAGCGCCTCGCCAATCGGCATGGGTTGGCCGGTCACGACGTTAAACACCCCCGCCGGGAAACCGGCCATTTCGGCAAGTTTGGCCGCGGCTAGGGCGGAAATCGGGGTATCTTCAGCCGGTTTGACAACAATAGTGCACCCCGCCGCCAGCGCCGGGGCACATTTGCGCACGACCATGGTCAGCGGGAAGTTCCATGGTGTGATCGCCGCCACAACACCCACGGGATGCTTCTGCACAACCACGCGCCGGTCGCGCTGGGTCGCAGGCATGGTTTGCCCATAGGCGCGCTTGGCTTCCTCGCCATACCATTCGGCATAGGCAATGGCGCCGACGACTTCGCGCAACGCCTGATCATAGGGCTTACCCTGTTCTAGCGTGATCAGGGCAGCCAGATCATCCTGATACTGTTCCAAAACATCGCGCCAGCGTCTGAGATATCCGGATCGTTCCTTTGCCAGCATGCGCGACCATGCCGGAAAGGCCGCATCCGCAGCATCAATTGCGCGCCGTGCCTCGGATGTGCGCATGAAGGGTACATCGCCGATCACCTTGCCGGTTGCCGGATCATACACATCAATGGCTTCGCGCGAATCAGCGCGTGCCCATTCGCCATTGATAAAAGCCTTATCAAGGCTCCAGTCGGCGATCAGTCTGCGGGCGCGCGATCTGCCATTGGAAATGGCGGTTTGGCTGGCATCGGGGGCGGCGTTGGACACAGCGGACATTTGGGGGCGTTTCCTTGTGCACGTCATTTACAATAATTTATTCGGTGATCACGCGGTTGTGATTCCTGATTTCAGGGCGCAATTGGGAGACTAAGCGCACCGACAAGTCATAGGCAACAATGCTTGTGACCTTAATATAAGAAATAAAATAGCCGGGGCAGCACGCCAATGCCCCCGATCCCTCAGAGAGTTTCAGAGAGACAACCAACGAGAGAGCCATGAAGCATATTGTGACCGCCGGTTTGATGACCGCATCCCTCGCCCTTGGTCTGGGGACATTCGGCAGCGCGCAGGCCGATGAAGCCATGGATAACGAAACCGTTCAAACCCGTCAGATGCTGATGGATGGCATCGGTGGTGCCATGGGAACGCTTGGCTGCTACATGAAGGGCCAGTGCGAACTGCCTGATGGCGTGATCCGCAACCTTGCCAATGGCATTGCGTTTTCCGCCACTGCCGCCCCGGCCGCGTTCGAACCCAATACAGCCGACGCATCGGTAAAAACAACAGCCAAACCGGATGTCTGGACCAATTGGGACGATTTTTCGGGCCGTTTTCCGGAAATGAAAACCGCGGCGATGAACCTTGCTGCGGCCGCCGGTGACAAGGGTGCAATGGGTGCGGCCCTTGGCGAACTTGGCAAGTCCTGCAAGGGCTGCCACGACGAATACCGCACGAAGTAAAAGACGGAATTACGAATTCCGGGCACGAGCAAGCTCGGACGTCCCCGAATGGCCCCTGTTACCCCCATGCCGCCCTCCCCCGGCAGCACGACAGGAAAAGCCTTTCGGGGATTTCTTTATCCGCGTGCCAATGTGACCATTCCCCACACCGCCAGACCACAAACCACGAGAATCGCAATCCCGAGGATCGGGGAAGCAAACCGGATTTGCGTGAAACCGACGGCGACACTTTCGGGGACTTTGCGCGCGCCAGTAATCATCGCACCGATCAGGTTTTCACGTTTGATCATCAGATAGAAAATCGAGGCCAGAACATGCAGTGCCACTGC
>CAMPHD010000033.1 GCA_946885765.1 uncultured Thalassospira sp. | reverse complement strand
CGCGATGCCCTTGCCCGCACCAAGGCGTTGCTTAACACCGCACCCGAAAACGATCTGGCAAAACAATTGGCGCGCGAAGCCGCCGCCTTCGCCGATTGCGCCGTAAGCCACGATTTCCGCGAAGGTGTCAGCGCCTTTGTTGAAAAACGCAGCCCGCAATTTGGCAAATCATAAGAAAATTCAGGGAAGAAAATCATGGCAGGTTTAGCTGGCAAAACACTGTTCATCACCGGCGCATCGCGCGGGATCGGCAAGGCAATCGCGCTGCGTGCGGCACGCGACGGGGCAAATGTCGCAATCATCGCCAAAACCGATGAACCCCATCCCAAACTGCCAGGCACCATTCACAGTGCCGCCGCCGAGATCGAGGAAGCCGGTGGCAGGGCACTTGCCCTTAAAACCGATATCCGCGAAGAAGACCAGATCGCCGATGCCGTTGCCAGAACCGTTGAAACCTTTGGCGGGATCGACATCCTGATCAACAATGCCAGCGCGATCAACCTGACCCCGACCCTGCAAACACCGATGAAACGGTTTGACCTGATGTATCAGGTCAACACGCGGGCCAGTTTCGCCTGTGCGCAGGCCTGCCTGCCGCATCTGATGAAATCGGACAACCCGCATATCCTGACCATGTCGCCCCCGCCCAACCTGTCGGCACAATGGTTTGCCAACCACACCGCCTATACGATTTCGAAATACGGTATGAGCCTTGTGACGCTGGGTCTTGCTGCGGAATTCGCCGATGAAGGTGTCGCTGTTAATTCGCTTTGGCCCGTCACCGTGATCGAAACCGCCGCCCTTAACATGATCCCCGGTCTTGAACAGGGTCGCGCACGTAGCCCCGAAATCCTTGCCGATGCCGCGCACGCCATCCTGACATCCCCCGCGCGCGACGTTACCGGTGGTTTCTTCACCGATGAAAGCGTGCTCGAAGCCATCGGGATCACGGATTTCGAACCCTACAACCTGACACCGGGCAAGGCCCCCTATCCGGATTTCTTCCTTGAACTGGACCGAAACGGCAAAAACGATCCGGCCGTCGCCCAGCTTCTTGAAAAACTGTCCGCAACACGCAAGGCCGCCTGAACCCTTTTTCGTCGGCGTTGGGGAGTGTGTGCCCTGACGTCATCGGGATCTGATTTCATTCGGGATCAGGTCCCACTCGCCCGCTGAACTCGACCCGCCCTTTTGGGCGGGTTCTTTTTGGCCATATGCACAAACAACAAAGCACCGCCTTTAGGGCAGTGCTTCGTTGGGAATGCGCAAGTGACGTTGAGGGTAAGACAGGTCAGCGCAAATCTTTAAATTATTCAGGATGCTGCGCGACGATCCAGCGACTGGCGCGGCATCACACAGCTTTTGACCGCCGGGGTCGGGCACATCATCTGTACCGACAGGGCAAGGGCCAGGTCATTGTTGCTGTGTTCACGATCCAGAAAACGTTCCGACCAGGCCTTGTCGCAGTTTGCCGACAGAAACGCGCAGCGCATCATGGCAAAGCCCGAAGAACCGAAACAGTTGTTCTGACCACTCAGATCGGCAAACCAGCTCGCGATGGCATCGTGGGCTGCCTGATCAAGGATGTCCTGCATGCTTTCTTTTTCAGTCGTGGAAACGGAATCCTGCTGCAACGCGGTACGCAACTCGTTCACCAGACGCTGATGGGCCTGCGGATTATCCACACTGAACGAGCGCAACCACGCCCGCGCGGTCTCGTCAATCAGGCGAGTCACAGCAGCAGATTCAAAAGCAGCGTAGGCATAACCTTTGGATGCGATGGTCAGGTCAGTCATATTTGCGGCCCCTTCGGGCTAAATGGCGACAATCGGCGATTAACTCTTTGGTAAGGATTATGATCACCGAAAAACCGCAGCATATTTTGATCAAATCAGGGCGTTTTTGTGGCGCGACCCATGCAAGAAAATCAATGCACTATGACGAATTAGCAGGCAGCTTTGCATTTTCGCCCTTTTTCCCCGCCATGATCTGATCAAGCGGCTTGACCGGCCATGACAGAATCTTGAGTTTCTCGTCCTTTGTCAGGCTTTCGACCCCCAACCGGGCCAGCTTTTCATAGATGATCCCGATCTCGATCTGGGTACGACGGTCGGGTTTGCGCACGGGCAAAAGGGCCGAATGCAACGCGTTGGCAAACGGGTCCTCGATCAGGCGCAGCAACCCGTCCTTGACGTCCTCGTCCGGCGCTTCCGCCGTCAGGCGTGCCAAAGTCGCAAGTTCTTCGGGTGATTCGGTTTCTTCCGGTGTGACAAAAAGCTTCATCCGGCGTGCCGCACGCCCGATGGCAAGGCTGCTTGACCAATGCGTCAGCCACGGTGCCAGAACAAGCCCCGCCAGAATTGGCGACAGCCACCAGAAGAACGCCGCATCCACAAATAGCGCCACCGCCCCCCAGATAAGGCCGATCACGATAATCGTGCGATGGGTTTTAAGTGCGGCTGCAAACGGCACCCCCGTATCATCGCGTTCCTGTGCGTCCCAACCAACCTGATTGCCGGTCAGAACCGAAAACACGAACTGCGCATGCAACATCATCATGATCGGTGCCTGAAGGGCGGAATAAAGCGTTTCAAGGATACCACTCGCCAGCACCATCACCCCGCCATACTTTTTACGGTCACGGCCAAGGCAAACCATCAGGATCGAGATGATTTTGGGCACCACCAGCATACCGATGGTAAAGACCAGCAACACCAGCATCTCGAATGACCGGTCAACCGGCCATTGCGGGAACATCGTGAACTGGCCGGGGAAGAAGCTATAAGTCAGTTGCGTGTTTTGCAGCGTCGCAATCGTTGAAGAAAGCAACAGCAAAAGCCACAGCGGCGATGAGCCAAAGCTCATGACCCCCATAAAGAAATGAAGACGGGTTAGCGGCCTGAACCCCGGCGCAAACAAAAGCCGCGCATGCTGCATATTGCCCTGGCACCAACGGCGATCACGGATTGCATAATCAATCAGGTTCGGCGGCAATTCTTCCCAGCTGCCTTCAAGCTGCGGGATCAGCCAGCAACGCCAGCCTGCCTTGCGCATAAAGGCGGCCTCGACAAAATCATGGCTCAGGATATGCCCGCCCATCGGCGGCTTGCCCGACAGAACAGGCAACCCGCAGCAATCAATGAACGCCTGCACACGAATGATCGCGTTATGACCCCAATAATTCGAACTGCCCATGCACCAGAATGACAGACCCGCCGACATGGTCGGACCATGAACGCGCGAAATGAATTGCAGGATACGGGCAAACAGGGTCTGACGACCGGTTGGCTGCGGCGGGCTCTGGATGATCCCGGCATCGGGATTGTTTTCCATCAGATAGGCCATATTCACCATGGCCTCGCCCGACATCACACTATCGGCGTCAAACACGATCATATGATCGTAATGCGTCGCATAGGTCTCGCAGAATTCCTTAAGGTTGCCGGATTTGCGTTCGGTATTTTCCGCACGACGGCGGAAGAATATCTTGCCGCGCGCCTTCAGATCGGCACAGGCCTTGGCCCATGCCACTTCCTCGGCGATCCAGATATCCGGGTCACGGGTATCGGACAGAACAAAGAAATCAAACGCATCAATTTCGCCCGTCGCGGCAAGGCTTTCATAACTTGCCCGCAGCCCGGCAAACACCCGGTCGGGATCTTCGTTATAAACCGGGATCACCACCACATTCTTGGATCTGAGCGACCCTTTGCGTGCGATCGGCTTCAACCGTTTCAACGTGATGGCATCCAACCCGAACCCACGCAGGAATATCCCGACAATCCCCGTAAAGAAGGACAGCGAAATCCATGCAAAATTGATCGTGAAGAACGCAATGACCACCATTTCCATGACGGTCAGCTGATCCGCACCCAATACGTCCGCCATCAGCCACGCGGCATAGGCGGTTGCAAAAATCGACGCGCCAAACAGGAAAATGCGCCGCGATCCGACACCGGGACCGCGCAGCTTTACTGCCGGGTCAAGGTTATCATCATCAACGCCATTTTTGGCTGGGCTGTCGGACATGGGATCGGAAATCCGGTTCATAAGGTTCTAGTTTTCCCTGAATGCAACTTGCGATGTTCTGAACGAAACGCAATACGCGGCCAAATGTGCCCAACCGGAATTGCAGCGGGCATCAAAATACCCACGGCATGGTCCATGTCTCGCTCAGCACCCTGTCACCATATTGCAGGAAGGCCCGCAGATTTGAACTTTGTGCTTCGCCGGTTCCAATCACGTCAAACATCACGCGAATACCACCGTTTTCCGGGTCCTTGATAAGGCGGACATTACGGATTTCAGCATTCGAAGCACTGATATTGGCCTGAAGGTTATCAAGATCAGCCAGATAATATTCAAGCTCTTCGCCCGCAAAGTTCAGGATGAAACGGGTTGCCGCCTGCGCATCATCACCACCGGATGGGATATGCATGATACGCGTATCTGTCGCCTGCGAAAGCTTGTGCAGATCGCTGCCATCCTGCATTGCCGCAATCTGATATTCAACGGTCAACTCGCTTCCGGCTTCGGGTTTGTTCTCAGGCATCCAGAACGCAACGACATTGTCGTTGCTTTCGCTCGGGCTTGGAATTTCGACCAGTTCGACATGGCCTTTGCCCCAATCGCCTTTTGGCGTCACCCAATAGCCGGGCTGCTGGTCAAAACGGGTATCAAGATCCTGATAATGATCGAAGTCCCGGTCACGTTGCAGAAGCCCGAAACCACGCGGATTTTCATCAAGGAACGAACTGATCTGCAAATTGGCCGGATTATCAAGCGGCCGCCAAAGCCATTCGCCTTTGCCATTATTGAGGAGAAGCCCGTCACTGGAATGGACTTCACCGCGATAGTCATCAAAATTGCGACGCTTCTGTTCCCCATAAAGGAACATGCTGTTCAAGGGTGCCAAACCGATCTTTTCAACACGGTCGCGGAAAAACAGCGTGCTGCTGACATCGACCTTGCTGTTGTTACCGGGGCGAATATCAAACCGGTAGGCACCGGTCAGCCGCACGCTATCTAGCAGTGCAAAGACCGTGATCTTGCGTTCACCCTCTTTTGGGGCAACGATCCAGAATTCACGAAATACCGGAATTTCTTCACCCGACGGCCCTGCAAGATCAACGGTCAGGCCGCGTGCCATCTGCCCGGCAGCCTGTTCACGTCCCTGAATGCGGAAATAGGAAGCGCCAAGGAATGTCGCCAATTCATCGCTGTCTGCAACATTCCCCAACGGATAACGCAGGCGGAAACCGGCATATCCCTGTGTTGAAAAATCATTGCCCGACAGGCCGGTTTCACCGAAATCAAACAGTCCCGCAGAATAGGGAACAGCCTGCACCTGACCTTCACGAACAAGGTTTATCGCAACCGGCACGTCATACATGTTGCCCGGATGATAAAGGTCGAGCGCAAAGCCCGAATTCGCCTGACTGAAAAATGCGCGCTCGGATTTAAAGCGGATTTTCGCATAATTTTCCGGGCTCAGATTTGCCAATGCTTCCGGTAAATCACGATGCGGATTTTCAAACGGCTGCTTTGCAAGGTTGCGTGCGCGCTCCGTCACCTGTGCCGGATCAAAGACCACCGGCACGGAAACAGCCGGCTTTTCAGCCGTTTCTGGTGCAGCCGCACCATCTTGAACGGGTTGTACAGGATTATCGCCAGTAGTTTCGCCATTACCGGCCGCGACCGGTTCAACTGGCGCGGTCTGTTCCGGTGCATTCGACGACGGGGCTACCGCCGGCTCAGTGCTTTCTACTACCGGGCTCTCTGCTGCCGGACTGGTCGTCTCGGTCCCGGTCTGTGCCGGTACAGCAGGCTGCGTGCC
This sequence comes from uncultured Thalassospira sp., assembly GCA_946885765.1. The sequence goes on along the minus strand of CAMPHD010000033.1, from coordinate 9,635 downwards.
TGACGACGTTTCGGTTGTGGCGCTGCTGTCCTGGGCGTGTACCAAGCCACCCGCCCCAAACGTTAAAAACCCTGCAAGCACAACCGCAAGCAGAGCATGAACCGAGCTACTGGTGACACGCTTTTGAAATCTGTACATATTTCCCGTCTGAGTTTCCCGACTGATCAGCGAATTTCCCGCTAAAGATGTTTTTGCTTAAAGAACGGGGCAGCAATGTGACAGCATATTGATAAGAATCCGGTGCTGCCAGCATTTCAAATTCCGTATTCTGCGTCTTTACGCCTGTCCTGACCAGACTCAAAGCGGCATTTTTGCATGGGGTATCCCCCTGAAATGCGGTGATTTCCATCTTGACGAACCGAAAAATATTAGCGGTTCAAAATATCGAATTTTCATAAGAAAAGGCCGGTCAAATTAATGACCGGCCTTTCCGTCAGATGAATTAAGGGGAGCTCATCTGAATTGGCGATACGCGGGATTAATACCCGACCGCACATCCATCCTTGCGCGGATCAGAACCCGCGACATAACCGGCATCGGTTTTCGCAATAAGCTGTGCGCCACCAAAACCGAAATTGGTGCTGTCGGGTGCTTCAACCTTGATCGCATGCCCCTTGGCTTTCAGGGCATCAATCACATCCGCCCCGGCCGAGGATTCAACGGCAACCTCAAGCCCGGAAAGCACCTGCCAGCGCGGCGCATCCACCGCCGTTTGCGGGTCCTGCCCCCAAAGCTGGGTCCGAAGCGTCATCTGCAAATGCCCCTGTGACTGCATGGGTCCACCCATGACGCCAAAGCTCATGACCGGATTGCCGTCGTCCCCCATCAGGAAACCCGGAATGATTGTCTGGAACGGGCGTTTTCCGCCTGCCACCTGATTGGGATGACCGTCTTTCAGGGTGAAACCGAAACCACGGTTCTGCATGCTGATCGATGTGCCCGGCACAACCACACCGGACCCGAAACCCATATAGTTCGACTGGATGAACGACACCATCATGCCGCTTTCATCGGCCGCCGTGACGTAAACCGTGCCACCATGTTTGGGCGCGCCAGCCTTGAAATCCTGCGCCTTGTTGGCATCAATCAATGCCGCACGCGATTTCAGGTAATCATCAGACAGCAGATGTTCGACCGTCACATCACGCATATGATCCAGATCGGCGACATATTCACGCATGTCTGCAAAGGCAAGCTTCATCGCCTCGATCTCAAGATGCAGGGCCTCGACCGAGTCCGGTGCATAATCGGCAATATTGGTATGACGCAAAATACCCAGCGCAATCAGGGCTGAAATCCCCTGCCCGTTTGGCGGGATTTCATGCAGCTTGACCTTGCCAAAGCTTTGCGAAATCGTTCCGACCCAGTCGGTTTTATGATTGCCAAGGTCTTCTTCGCTCAGGACCGCGCCATTTTCCTTGGCAAAGGCCGCAATTTTGGCCGCCAGCCGACCACGATAGAAACTCTCGCCACCGGTCTCTGCGATATCTGTCAGGCTTTCCGCAATCGCGCGGTTGATGAACAATTCACCTGCTTTTGGTGCCTTGCCACCGGGCAGGAATGCCTCGGCAAAGCCCGGCTGCCTGCCCAAAAGATCACCGCCCTTTTCCCAAAGCGTTGCAATGATCGGGGAAACGGAAAAACCACGGCTGGCATATTCGATTGCCGGTTCAAACAGCTTTTCAAACGGCAATTTGCCGAATTTGTCTGAAATCTCGCGCCAGGCCGAAACCGCCCCCGGTACGGTAACCGATTCCCAGCCGCGTTGCGGCATGGCATCCGCCCCGGCAAAGCGTTCCGGCGACCATGCTGCGGGCGCACGACCTGACGCATTAAGGCCATGCAGTTCCTTGCCATCCCAGATGATCGCATAGGCATCCGAACCAAGCCCGTTGCCCGTCGGTTCAACCACCGTCAATGCGATGGCAGATGCCAGCGCCGCATCGGCGGCATTCCCGCCCGCCAGCAACATGCGCAAACCGGCCTGTGCCGCCAATGGCTGGGATGTCGAGACAACATTGCGCGCAAGCACCGGTGACCGGCGTGAGGCATAAAGCGCGTCATGACGAAGTTTCATTGGAGTCTCCTAACTCGCTTGATCGCCGTCCTGTTCGTCGGTGGCGGGACGGTTCTTTTTGCGCATTTTAAGGATGGAACGGACACTAAAGATAACCGACAGCAACGCCGCCGCCAGAAGAATGGCTGAAATCGGTCGGGTAAAGAAGGTCGTCCAGTCCGGATCGCTCATCAATGCACGACGCAAATTGGTTTCGGCAATCGGCCCAAGGATCACGCCCAGCACCAGCGGTGCCAGCGGATAATCAAGGCTTTTAAGGCCATAACCAATCAGACCGATAATCCCCAGAAGATACAGGTCCGTCACCCGGTTATTAAGCGCAAACGCCCCAATAACGCAGCAAATGATGACGGTCGGCACGATGAACTGCTTGGGAATGTCGGTCACCCGCAGGAACAGGCGCATGGATGCGACACACACCACCAGCATCATCAGGCTGGAAACGATCATGGCAATGAACATGCCATAGGCCAGATCGGCATGATCCATGATCAGGCGCGGGCCAACCGAAATCCCGTGCACCATCAATGACGCCATCAGAATGGCATCAACCGCAGAACCGGGGATGCCCAACGCAATCATCGGGATCAGACCACCACCCGCCGTCGCAGAATTCCCTGCCTCGGACGCGACCACACCATCGGCACAGCCTTCGCCGAATTTTTCCGGGTTTTTGGAACTGCGTTTGGCCTGATCATAGGCCAGCAGATTGGCGATGGATCCACCCGCACCCGGCAGCGCACCAATCAGAACCCCGATCATCGAAGACCGGAACAGATTGATCGGCGCCATCAGGACTTCGCGCATGACTTTCCATGTCTTGAAGTCGATGACATCGGGGATCAGCGCCTGATTGGTTTTCTTGCCATGAATTTCGACTTCGCTCAGAAGCTGGCTGATCGCGAAAATCCCAATCAGCACGACAAGGAACGGCAAGCCCGGCATCAGAAGATCGGTATCAAAGGTCAGGCGCGATTTGCCCATCATCGGGTCCGGCCCGATGGTCGCAATGCCAAGGCCAATGACGCCCGCGATCAAACCACGGATTAACGAATTCCCGACAAGGCTGGCAACAATCGTCAGTGCAAAGACGATCAGCGCGAAATATTCCCACGGGCCAAGCTTGACCGCAATCAGTGCGAGCGGCGGGGCGGCCACGATCAGAACGATGGTCGAAATCACCGTCCCGAAGAACGATGCCCATACACCAAGTGAAAGGGCCCGGCCCGGTTCCCCCTTGCGCGCCATCGGAAAGGCATCAAAGGTCGTGGCGACCGAGCTTGGTGTTCCGGGAATCCCTAGAAGGGCGGCACTGATCAGGCCGCCGGTATAACCACCGACATAAACCGACAGCATCACCGACACCCCCTGCAGGGGCTCCATGGCAAAGGTCAGCGGCAAGGTCAGGATAATCGCCATTGTTACGGTAAAACCGGGGATGGCCGCGGCAATAATCCCGGCAACCGACCCGATCAGCATGTATGTCAGGGTATCAAAGGCAAATACCTGATGGGCCCCGGCAAGAAACGCATCCAGCATAATTTAAACTTTCCCGCCTAACCCGCGAACAGAACGCCGCGCGGTAAGAACACATTGAAAACTTCTGCAAACAGCAGGTTCAACCCGACCGAAAAAATCAGGGCGGCGATGATGGACTGAATGACGGTTCGTCGGGAAACACCCGCAATCATCAACTGCGCAATCAGCAGAAAGACAAAACTTGCAAGCGAGAACCCGGTCCAGGGCATAACCCCAAGATAAACCGCGAACAGGACAAACAGACCAATGGCGACCCGGCGCACATAAAGCCACTGGGTAAAGGCAGAACCAACATCCGCAAGGCCCCCCGCCCGCACGATTTCAATGATCGAGCGAACAGCCGCCAACAGGCAAAGCCCGGCCAGCAGGGCAAAGACAAGTTTCGGGAACGTGCCCGCCCCCAGCGGTTCCCAGCGTGACGTTGGCAAACCTGCCGCCATCGAGGACAGAACAACAGAAACGCCACCAAAAACGATATAGGAGATCAGCCGCGCCAATTCGGTGCGGGCGCGCGAAGCAGCGGATACACCTGTATCCGCTGCTGCTGCCTCCGTCACCTTGACGGTCATCCTTCGAGCTTGCCGACAAGCTTCGCGATGGTCGCGTTCAGCTTATCAAGATAGGCGCTGTATTTTTCCTGACCATAAAACACCGGATCGGCACCGGCATTTTTCATCAGCTTGATCACGTCTTCGCGCTGCATGACTTTTTCGATATGGGCTTCAAGCGCATCAACGGTTTCCTGCGGCGTGCCTTTCGGCAGAACCACACCACGCGTGATCACCAGCTCGGCATCCATGCCAAGTTCTTTCAGCGTCGGAACATCAGGTGCATCGTCGGTGCGTTCCTCGGTACCAACGGCTGCATAAATCAGATCACCATTGTCGACAAACTGCTTGGCAGACGAAATGTCACCAATGGCGATATCGATATTGCCACCCATCAGGGCACGGATACGCTCACCCGTGTCGGTATATCCGACATAGGAAAACTGAAGCCCCATGGCTTCTTCGATCATCGCGATATGAACATGCGGAATCCCGCCCAGCGTCACACCGGCACGAACGGCACCCGGATGTGCTTTGGCATAGGCAACCAGTTCTTCAAAGTTCGAAAAATTATCGTTCTTCGAAAGCGTCAAATACTGCGGCGATGACGCCACCAGTGCGACCGGAATGAAGCTGTCCCAGTTCAGTTCGGTAATCCCGGTCTGGTTCGATACCAGAAGACCTTCGTGAATCTGCGAAATGGTATAGCCATCTGCCGGACGCTTGGCGAATTCGGCAAGGCCGACATTACCACCCACGCCGGGCATATTGATGACAGGCACGGCCTGACCGGTTTCTTCGGCAAGCCCTTGGGCAACGATACGCATCAGCGTGTCACTGCCGCCACCCGGCCCCCACGGCACGATGAATTCAATCGGTTTTTCGGGATAGCTCTGCGCCTGCGCGGGTGCGGCAAAGGCAGCAGCCATCAAACCGGCGGCTACGGCAATCTTGCGGAACATCTGTTCTGCCTCCTGATGAGATTTGATACCTGAGTCTGAACCAATTAATATTTGGTTTGTTCATTTTGTCGTCATATTGTTGGCATTCTTGCTTTTGGTTCGCAACTATTAAATCTGATTAATCCTGATTAATTGCCAGATTAAGCTGATTACCAGCGCAAAACATTTGCCAACCACAACCGATCAGGGTTAGTACCAATACACCTAGATAGTCATTATTGGTTTGGATTGGTTCATCATGATTGAAATCGAAGGCACCATGAGCCTGTACCTGCTGTGGGGTGCAGCAATGCTGTTTGCCGGCATCGTTGGCGGCATTATGGCCGGGCTTTTGGGCGTCGGCGGCGGCATCGTCATTGTGCCGGTGCTGTATCATTTCCTGACCACCATGGGTGTTGATGAAAGCCTGCGCATGCAGGTCGCCGTTGCCACCTCGTTAACGACGATTATCGCCACCGCGATTTCATCCACCCGAAGCCATTATAAAAAGGGCTCGGTCGATATCGCCCTGCTGAAACACTGGGGCCCGGCAATTGTCGTCGGTGTCCTGATTGGCACCGCGATTGGCGGTTTTGCCGATGGTCGCGTTCTGACCATCGTGTTTGCCGTCGTGGCCCTGCTGGTTGCGGCCAACATGATTCTGGTCCGGGATCGCGAAACCGATACCCAGAAAAACCCGCCCAAATCCGTCTGGGCCGTTCTTGGCGTCATCGCCGGCAGCCTGTCGGCCATGATGGGCATCGGCGGTGGTACGATCTGCGTGCCGGTGCTTAACTTCCTTGGTTATGACATCCGCCGTGCGGTGGGCACCTCGGCCGCAATCGGCCTGATCATCGCCCTGCCCGGCACCATCGGTTATGCCATGTCCGGTATCGGCGTGGATGGGCGTCCGCCCTTCTCGCTGGGCTATGTCAACGTTCTGGCTGCGGCCCTTCTGATCCCGATGACGGTTCTTTTCGCACCGGTTGGCGCACGCATCGCGCATTCCATCCCAAGGCGCGCCCTTCGCATCTGTTTTGGCCTGTTTCTGGCCATCACATCATTGCGCATGTTCTATGATCTGATTTCCTGATATCTGATTGGGATTGATGCTGTTCCAGACTGACGAAACCGCAAGGGTGCAAAACGCGGGCAACGGTTTGAAACAGGTTCGCCTTCAACGTCCAGATAACGATAAAAAAAGCCATGAATGACATCGCAACCCAGGGGTTGGCAGAAAAGCTGAGAACAAGCTTCGCCGCGGGAGAATTCGTCAAGAACGGGCGCGTCATCGCCGAACGCGAACTGGCCGAACAGCTTGATGTCGGGCGTCGTGCGCTGCGCAAGGCATTGGATCAGCTTGAATCTGATGGCCTGATCTGGCGCCGTCAGGGTCAGGGCACCTTTGTCGGCACCCCACCCACACCACGCCTGCGCAAGCTTGAAGGACTGGCCACCCGAACAAGCCCGTTTGAAATCATGGAAGTCCGGCAGGAGATCGAGCCCTCGATGGCCCGGTTTGCCGCCCTTCGCGCCTCGCAGGCCGATATCGACACCATGCGCACCATGATCGAAAACGCTGCCAACGCCAAAAATCAGGGCGAATATGAAAAATGGGACGCGGCTTTTCATCAGAAACTGGCCGAAAGTGTCCGCAACACGCTGTTTCTGGCCGTGTTCGAAGCCGTAAGCGCCGTCCGCCGCGAAGCCGCATGGGCCCGCATGCGCGAAAGCAGCCATTCGGATCGCCTGATCAACGACCTGAGCGCCCAGCATCGCGAAATCGTCGATGCCATAGAACATCGCGACCCCAAACGCGCAGAAGACGCCATGCGGCGTCATCTGGTTCAGGTCGAACAGGCGTTAAAGCAAATCTGACCGGAAATCCGGCTATCGATTACGCCACCGGCGCAAACGCGGCAAATATCCCGTCATAGGTTTTCACCGGCGGGCTGGCATAAGCACCGGCCTTGCTGGTCTGAAGCCCAAGCATCCCCATCGCCTCGATCAGCTTGACCGCCGCACTGACCCCGTCAATCACCGGCACGCCAAGCTCCGCCTGCAATCTGTCGGCAATATCGGTCATCCCGGCACAGCCCAGAACAATCGCCTCGGCACCATCTTCGGCAAGGCAGTTTTCCGCCGAAATTTTCAGCGCCAGATAGGCCATATCCGCATTCTCGCCCTCGAAATCGAGTGTCCGAACACCCGCCGCCCGCACCACACATTGCGATGACGCCCCGTATTTCGACACCAGATGTTCAAGCGGTCGCACCGATACCGCCATCGGGGTGACAATCGCAAAGCGCGATGCAACGATGGCCGCAAACCGAAGGGCTGCCTCGCACAAGCCCATCACCGGTGCCTTGGTCAGGCAGCGCGCCGCATCAACACCGGTATCATCAAAACACGCCACGACATATCCGCTGATCTTCCCGCCCGATGCCCCGTCTGCCTCAAGCCCGCGCATCGTCGCAAGCAATCCAACACTGGCAAACGCCTCGTCATAATAGCCTTCAATACTGGCCGGGCCGAATTGCGGATTAAGGGCCAAAACCTCGGTCCCCGATGCGACAATACGGCGCGCCTGCACACCAACCTTTTCGGTAAACCCGACCGACATATTGGGATTGATAACCGCGATCCGGGTCATGCCTGCTGCCCCTTGCGATGCCGCAGGATCAGGACCGAACCAAGTGCAATGGCAATCACCACAAACGAAAAGCCCGTCGTCACCGTGCCCAGTGCATAAAGTACTGGCGTCGTCACGTTGGTCGTCATCCCGTAAATCTCAAGCGGCAGGGTATTAAGTGCGCCCGCCGTCATCAGGGTCCGGGCAAACTCGTCATAGGACAGGGTAAAGGAAAACATCGCGACCCCAATCAGGCTGGGGGCCACCATCGGCAAAACAATATGCCAGATGGTCTGCCAACTGCTTGCCCCCAGATCACGGGCCGCTTCCTCATAGGACGGATCAAACCGGTTAAACACCGCAAACATGATCAGAAGCCCGAACGGGAAGGTCCATGTCAGATGCGCGCCAAGGGCCGATGTAAACCACTGCGGTTGCCAGCTCACGATATTGAACAGCAATCCGATACCAAGCGAAATCAGGATCGACGGCACGATCAGGCTGGCAATCGCCAGATAGAAAATCACGCTGTCCCCTTTGAACCGCTTGCGAAACGCCAGCCCCGCCATAAAGGACACCAGAACCGTCACCACCATGACAATCAAACCAAGCTTTAAAGATCGCAGGAACGATCCGCCAAAATCCCCGACCGCCTGCTGTTCAAACAGATTGCCGAACCAATGGACCGAAAATCCATTCATCGGGAAGGTCAGACCGCCATTTTCACCCTGAAATGACAGGATAAAAATCGTCAGCATCGGCCCATACAGAAACAGCACAAACAGCGCAAAGAAGGCCGCCAGAAAATAGAAACTTGTCGGGCGTTTTTCGCGGGTCTTCGCCATCTCAAAGCTCCTTCCTGATATCGACCATGCGAAGCAACGCCGTCACGATCAAAAGCACGGTCACCAGAAGAACCACCGCACTGGCCGCCGCCGCCGGATATTGCAGTAACCCGATTTCATTGGAAATCTGAAGCCCGACCGACGCACTCTGGCCGCCGCTCATCAAACGCACCGTGATGAAATCACCCATCACAACCGTGATGACAAAGATCGAACCGATTGCAATGCCGGGCTTTGATAGCGGCACAATCACGTGCCGCAGGGTTTCAAACCCCGATGCCCCGGCATCACGCGCCGCCTCGATCAGGGAACGATCAATGCGCATCATCGAATTGAAAATCGGCACCACCATAAACAGGGTGTAAAGATGCACATCCGCCAGAACGACCGCAAAATCCGAAAACAGCAGGAATTCAAGCGGCTCATCCACAATACCCAGCCCCATCAGGGCTGAATTCAAAAGCCCGTTGCGCCCCAGAAACGGAATCCACGAAATCATGCGAATGATGTTCGATGTCCAGAACGGGATCGTGCACAGCATGAACAAAACGATCTGCCATGTCAGGCTGCGCACATGGAACGCCAGGAAATAGGCAACCGTAAACCCGATCATAAGCGTGAAGCCCCAGGTCAGGGCGGCATATTTGAATGTATTAAGGTAAATCTGCCAGGTTACTGAAGACCCCAGCAGGTATTTGTAATTTTCAAAAATGAAGTCGGGCAGAATGCGGTATTCGTCATAGTCCCAGAAACTGACGACAATAATCGTCAGCAACGGCACGACCAGAAAGATCGCAAAGATCAGCGCCATCGGCGAGATCAGGAAATACGATGATCGCTTGGACATATCAAACGCCATTGTCTGCCCTTTGAACCGGAAAAATCATCAAACACATAAGGGTAGGTATCGGGCGCAACCAAAGCTGCGCCCGAACCCGCGCCTTAATTCGTTGGGTAAGAATCGAGAGTTTCGGGCATCGTCACAAACTCCAGACCGCGCTTGCGCGCTTCGCGCACGATGGACGGAAGCGCCTGCGGAGTACTCGTGGCGGC
>CAMPHD010000032.1 GCA_946885765.1 uncultured Thalassospira sp. | reverse complement strand
GGGTGGAATAACCGAGTGCCAGAACAAAACCCTCATCCCCGCGGGCGAGGTTTTGCAAGCGAAGATCGCGATCAGCCGGGAATTTGACGGCTTCGCGTGTCAGATCGGCGACCGGGGCGTCATCATTGGTCGGGTTGGGTTCGTCCTGTATCAGGCCCTCGTAATTCAGAAGGTCATCAAGAACGCGCGGCATGGTTTCATCCACGGGATGATCGGCGGTGTGGGCCGTTGCCGGTTCCTCGCCATTGGCCATCAGGGTGAAATCAAGCAGGCGGTGGGTGTAATCAAATGTCGGGCCGAGAATCTGCCCGCCCGGCAAATCCTTGAAGGTTGCCGAAATGCGGCGTGCGATATCCATTTCGGCGGTTTTGACCGGCCTGGAAAAGGCAAAACGCGGCAATGTGGTGCGATAGGCCCGCATCAGGAAGATTGCCTCGATCAGGTCACCACGGCCCTGCTTGATGGCAAGGGCGGCCAGATCACGGTCATAAAGCGATCCTTCGGCCATGACGCGGGTAACCGAAAGCGACAATTGCTGTTCGATCTGGCTGGTTTCGATTTCGGCAACGCCCCTGTCGCCACGGCGTTTTTCGGCCAGAAGCCGGTGGGCATTGTTGATGGCGCGTTCGCCACCTTTGACGGCTACATACATTTTATCTGACCTCGATCCGGGTGGTGCGCGGAAGGGCGGCGATTTTGCGATCTGCGGCAAAGACGACATCGACACCGCAGGGGAACAGATGATGGTTTTCCGTGCGCCATGCGTGGAAGGCGGCGGGCAGGCCGGGTATGGACAGGTTCTGGCTGTCCTTGATGCCCGGGCCTTGCAGGATCATGTCGGCCTTGTTGGATATGTCTTCGACCTGAAGGATCAGGGTTGCCGACTGATCAGGATATTCGGCATTGCCGATAGGCAGTTCCTTGATGAAGGCGAGATCGCCATCAAGGCGGGCAACGGCAAAATCGGCAGCGGAGGGCGTGCCGCTGATCGGGCTGCCGAAATGGTATTTCAGATGGGCGTTTGCCGCGTCCGATGCGCAATCAGGGGAGAGCCAGATTGTCGTATCCATATCGGCCATGGCCAGCAGGAACGCGGTTGCAGACTTGTTCAGCCCGGCCGGTGCCGGGACATCAAGCGGCAGATCGTAAATCCGGCCGGGATGTGCCATGGTATCCAGAAGGGTGCGGAAAACGGCATTGGAATCAAAGGCGGCATTTTCAAAACCGCGCAGCAGGTCGGCTGTCCGGGGTTGCGGGATCATTCGTCTTCTCCTCGGACCAGGGTAAAGAAATCGACCTTGGTGGCGGCGACCTTGCGGGCGTTTTCGCGTTTTTCCTCGGCCTGCTGGCGTGCCTGCATGTCGATGAAATCGGATGCGGCGTTGTCGCGCTGCATGATCGCATCAAACAGGGCGGCATATTGCGCCTGTATCCGGTCGCGTCCCTTGACATAGGCATGACCGACCGTGCCGTCGGATAGCGTCACCGCACAACGTGTGACGGTCATTTCGCCAAGGTTGAAGCGCTGCCCGGCGCCACCGGCGCGGCCACGTACCATGACCATGCCGATTTGCGGTTCGCGCAGGTGGCTCCATTGCACATCGGCAAAATGATCGTGCCATTCCTGTTCAAGAATTGCGCGGTCTGTGCGTGCCAGCACCGCCATCCAGCGTTGGCGTGCCTGTGTGGCGGGATCGATGTTCGATCCCTGATCTGATCCGGATTGCGGGGCGGGTTGCGCCGTCATCTGTATGATCCTTCTATGCGGGTATCGACAAATTCAAAATTTGTCTAGACGTCTATACATATTCACGTTATAAGACGATTACGCACGCTTGGCAAAGGTCTTGCGGTGAAAGTTTTGTGAATGGGGATTTCGATGGATTGGGAAGCCGGGCTATCTATCTGGAAGCAAATCGAAAAGCAGCTTCTTGCCGATATTGCCAGCGGGGTCTTTGCGCCCGGTGACAAAATGCCGACCGAGATGGAACTGGTCCGAAGATTCGGTGTTAACCGGCATACGGTGCGACGCGCGATGTCGGCACTTGTCGATGCCAATGTCGTGCGTGTCGAACAGGGGCGGGGGGCCTTTGTCCAGGAACAGATCCTTGATTATCCGCTTGGCAGCAAGACACGTTTTTCCCAGATCGTGTCGGGCCGCCATCGTTTGCCCGACAAACGGCTGATTTCATCAGAAATCCTGAAAGCCAGTGCGACCATCGCCCAGTTTCTGGATGTCAAACCGGGTACACGGGTTGTCGAACTGTTTTCCGTGTCCGAGGCGGATGGTATTCCGCTGGCGGTGGCGACAAGCTACCTTCCGGTTGCCCGGTTCGAGGGGATTGTCGAGATATTCACCCAAACAAAATCCCTGACCGAGGCGTTCAGGCATTTCGGGATTGATGATTACAGCCGCAAAACCACCCGCATCAGCGCCCAGCTTCCATCGTCACGCGTGGCAAGCCTGCTGAAACAGGCCAAAAACCGGCCGGTGATATCCACGGAAAGTGTCGATGTCGATGCGGCGGGTGTGCCGATTGAATACGGGATCACGGCTTTTTCCAGTGACCGGGTGCAGCTGATTGTCGAGTAGCCTGCTTAGCTTTTGGGTTTACGGCACCAGAACTGATACATGTTGGTAAAGGTGTTGGGGAATTCGTGTTCGAATTTATCCCAGGGAACAAGGCGTTCATTGCCCTTGAACTTGCTATTGATTTCGGTGCGTTTGGCGGTGAAATGATGTTGCGGGCGCAGTTCAAAATCGATGAATTCCAAGCCCAGTTCATCAAGGCATTCCCGGATTTGCAGCAGGGTAAAACGATGTTCCTGCACGTGGAATATCAGATCGCGACAGGCACTCAGGCTATAGAAATCTGATCGAATCCCCGGTTTGAAGGCAAGTTCTTCTTCGCCGGACAGAATATCCTGTCGGCATTGCCGGATGTCGTCCGCACTCGCGCCATAGCCCTTTTGTGCAATATAGTCCCGCGCGGCCACAATATCCTCGCGTGCCAGCTCGCTATAAAGGCCGATGCGCATGAGCCCGCCGGGCCGTAAAATGCGTTCCAGAACGCGCCAGCCCGCCATCGGGTCATCCATGTGGTGAAGCACGCCGGAACATTCGACAACATCGAATGTCCTGTTCATGTTTTCCAGTTGCAGGATATCGGCCTGCCCGAATTCAATACTGCGAATGCCAAGATTTTCGGTCTGGCGTTGCGCATAGGCAAGGCTGGCAAGGCTCAGATCGACGGCAAGTACGCGAACGTCGGCAAACCGGGTTGCAGTATGCAGGCTGTGCTGTCCGGTGCCGCAGCCGGCAACAAGAATTTCCGGCTTTTTAGGTGTGACATAGTCACCCAGATCCATCAGCAACGGATTGCTACGCAGCAAGTCGCCAACCGGGCGGCCCTTTTTGCTGATACCGGCGTGAATCCAGCGCGGATACGGGTTTTCCTCGTATTGGGCGCGGACAATTTGTGAAATCTTGTCTTCGATACCAGTCAGGTTGGAGATTTTCTTGCATAGTTCGCGTTCCTGCAGCGGTTCGTCAAGCTGGCGACGGATGACATCGCGCATCTCGTCGGGCCAGGTTGCCGTTTCAAGGCCAGTGGCCCAGTCATAATCGATAAGTGCGCGATAGCAGCACAGAACAGCAACCTCTTCCGGTGCGGGATTTTTGCCTTCCGTCAGATTGTCCTTAATGGTCTGCTCGCGTTTTGCCAGCGCCGCCTTCTCATCCTGATCAAGGATATAGACATATTCATTGTTAAAGCATTGGGCTGCCAGTGTTGCGAGAAATGGCAGATGATCGGCGAGGTTCGCGGGCGGATCAAGCAGCAATGCGCGCCGGATCGCCGTCAGGGCAAATTCGAATTGTGCATTGGAAAATGGCACAATATTTAACAGTCGCAGGAAAAGAGGTTCGGCATTCAAACGTTTAAGGTCGTCAGGGTCGACCCGGTCAGGACGTTTTTGCCGGTCTTCATAGCGCTCAATGACCGCTCGAAACTCATCCTTGAGCATCAATACCGACATAACGGGTACAGCAAGTCCGGTCGGTGTGATCTCGTCCGAGGCGAGCATTTCCAGAAGAGTCTCTTCAAGCTCTTGATTACCCGCTTTGAGCTTGCAGCCCTCTAGCGTATTGGCGAATGAAAAGAAATGCCGGTTTTCACCTTTGTCGAGCCGTCGCGCATTTGTGTGATGCCGGATGGCATCCTCTACCCGGCCAAGGAGTTTCAGGGCAATCCCGGTGTCGGTCTGCAAATCTGCATCGTGTGGATTAAGCTGCAATGCAGCTTTATAGTGATTAAGAGCTTCGGTCGGTTTGCTTTGCCTCGACAGCGCATTTCCCAACCCCTTGTGTGACGCGAAATGGGTGGGGTTGTGTTTCAGGGCAATCCTGTAATGTTCAATCGCCTCGGCAAAATCCTGCCGGTTAGCCAGAAGGGCCGCAAGGTTGCTGTGCGCCTCCGTATAGGACGGATTGATCCGGATTGACGTGCGATAATGTTCTTCGGCCGCTTTGGGGTCGTTTGCTGCCGCCAGAGAAACAGCAAGATTGTTATGCGTCACCGGATTTTCGGCAGCACCCTTTAACGATTTGCGCATCAATTCGATGGCTTTGCGATAGTTGCCCTTCTGGTGGTGGCAAAGGCCCATCAGGTGCAGGGCTTCGGGCTGATTGGGGATCATTTTCAGGATTTTTTGATAGAGGATCATCGCATCGGAAACGCGCCCGGCACGCTGATGGGTTAGTCCCATCTGCAAAACCTGCTCTAACGTCACATTGCCTGTGCCATTACTCTTTGCCATCGTTGCCCTGTTCCCCCGAAGTGAATTTCATGCTGATCCTTGCCGTATTCTGGCGTGGTAAGCGTTTGTTTGTCGTTAATATTCCCGACCCGGGCGTGCCTTATAGACCGGGAAGCTCAGTTTAAATCTTATGGCGCTGGCGCGCAGGGCGAAAGAGCATAGAAACGCAATCACGGCGACGGGGGCGCGGGGCAAGGTCAGGATATCAGTGCCGATGACATAAATCGACGCCCCCAGAAGAGCACAGGTGATATAGATTTCCGGGCGCAGGATCAGCGGGATTTCGTTACACACCACATCGCGGACCATGCCGCCAAATGTTGCCGTGATGGTGCCAAGGATGATCGCGACCAATGGCGATACGCCAAGGTTAAGACCGATGGCAGCCCCCGTCACGCCAAACATGGCAAGGCCAAGCGCATCCAGCCAGATCAGCGCGACATAACGCCGTTCGACCAGATGGGCGGTGAAATAGGTAAAGACCGCACTGCCGATACAGGTAATCACCCAGGCCGGATCCCTGATCCAGAAAACCGGTGTCGCTCCGGTAATCACATCGCGCACGGTGCCGCCGCCAATACCGGTGAAGGTCGCAATCAGCACGAAACCGACAATATCCATCTGACGACGTGATGCTTCAAGCGCACCGGTGATGGCAAAAACCGCAACACCGGTCAGTTCAAGCCAGTAGATGATCTGGGTAATGGTCATGGTTTTTCATCGTTGTGACACGCTCTGTCAATCGCAGGCTGGAAAAAGAAAAGAACAAAAAATGTTGCGCTGGATTGACCTCAAAAATCAAGGGTAACAATCGCGATTGCTTGACTTGGTGCCGATTGCTGCGCATTAAGCAATCCATGACGATTTCATCTGAAGCCGAACTTGAACATCTGCGCCGCATCGGGCGTATCTGCGCGCGCGCCCGTGATGTCATGGGTGCTGCAGCGGTTGTCGGGATCACGACTGCGGAACTTGATGCCATTGGCCGCAAGGTTCTTGAGGATGCCGGGGCGGTTTCCGCACCCGAAAGCGAATATGACTTCCCGGGTGCGACCTGCATCAGTGTGAATGAAGAAGTAGCACACGGTATTCCCGGCGACCGGGTTCTGGCCGATGGTGACCTTGTGAATATTGATGTTTCTGCATCCCTTGATGGCTATTTTTCCGATACCGGTGCCAGCTTTATCGTTGGAACCCCGCGCCCGGAAATCGAAAAGCTGTGCGATGACGGCAAAAAAGCGATGTGGGCCGGGATCAAGGTTGTGCGTGATAAGGCACCGATCCGCGAAATCGGCCTTCGGATTGAAAACTTTGCCCGGAAGGGCGGGTACAGCCTGATTAAAAATCTGGCCAGTCACGGGATCGGCAAATCATTGCACGAGGCCCCCGAAACCATCCCGACATGGGATGATCCGCGCGAACGCCGGACGTTGAAAAAGGGGCAGGTCATCACGATCGAACCGTTCCTGTCGCGGGGGGCGAACTGGGCGCTTGACGGTGATGATGGCTGGACCCTGTATGCCGATACCGGCGCGCCGACCGTGCAATATGAACATACGCTGGTGATCACGCAGAACGGTTATGAGATCATGACATTGGGCAACTGACGACGTTTTGAGTTGTCCGCCATGATGGATATGGAAAAGGCCGCCCGAAATATTTCGGGCGGCCTTCTTAGTGCGGTATTGATGGTGGTTAAGCGCCGTATTTCGCCTTCGCTTCGCGGCGACGCGCATGCAGGACCGGCTCGGTATAGCCATTGGGCTGTTCGCGGCCCTTGAACACCAGATCACAGGCGGCGGCAAAGGCGACGCTGTCATCAAAGTTCGGTGCCATGTTGCGATATTCCGGGTCGCCTTCGTTCTGTTTGTCAACGACGGCAGCCATGCGTTTCATGGTTTCCATCACCTGATCGCTGGTGCAAAGCCCGTGATGAAGCCAGTTGGCGATATGCTGGCTGGAAATACGCAATGTTGCGCGGTCTTCCATCAGGCCAACATCATTGATATCGGGCACCTTGGAGCAGCCAACACCGGCATCGATCCAGCGGACAACATAGCCAAGAATGCCCTGTGCGTTGTTATCGAGTTCTTCCTGAATTTCGCTTGGCATCGGGTTGATATCGCCAAGGCGCGGGATCGAGAGGATGTCATCGAGGCTTGCGCGTTCGCGTTTGCCAACTTCGTCCTGTACGGCACGCACATCGATCTGATGGTAATGCATGGCATGCAGGGTTGCGGCGGTCGGGGATGGAACCCATGCGCAGTTTGCCCCGGCTTTCGGATGGCCGATTTTTGCGGTCATCATTTCTGCCATGCGATCAGGTTTGGCCCACATGCCCTTGCCAATCTGGGCGATGCCTTTCATGCCGCATTCAAGGCCGACATCGACATTCCAGTTTTCATAGGCCGAAATCCAGTACTGGTCTTTCATCGCTTCCTTGCGGACGACCGGGCCTGCTTCCATGCTGGTGTGGATTTCATCACCGGTGCGGTCAAGGAAGCCGGTATTGATGAAAACAACACGATCCTGAGCGGCACGGATGGCTTCCTTGAGGTTCACCGTCGTGCGGCGTTCCTCGTCCATGATGCCGACCTTAAGGGTGAGTTCCGGCAGGCCGATTTCACGTTCGACGAAGGCAAACAGATCGTTGGTCAGGGCCACTTCTTCGGGGCCGTGCATTTTCGGTTTGACGATATAAACGCTGCCATGACGCGAGTTTGAAACGCTGCTGTTGCCGTCAATATCGTGTTTGGCGATCAGGCTGGTAAACATCGCATCAAGGAAGCCTTCGGGGACTTCGTTGCCATTGGCATCCAGCACCGCGTCGCTTGTCATCAGGTGACCGACATTGCGCACCAGCATCAGGCTGCGCCCCGGCAGAACAACGTCATTGCCGTCAAAGCCCTGATAGGAACGATCCGGGTTGAGGCGACGCGTAACGGTTTTGCCACCCTTTTCGAAGCTTTCTTCCAGCGTGCCTTTCATCAGGCCAAGCCAGTTGCGATAGACAACGACCTTGTCTTCGGCATCGACGGCGGCAACCGAATCCTCGCAATCCTGAATGGTGGTCAGGGCGGATTCCATGATCACATCACACACGCCCGCAGCATGGGTTTTGCCAATCGGGTGTGACGGATCAATGCGGATTTCAAGATGCAGACCATGATTGCGCAAAAGGACTTCGGAAAGCACGCCATCTTTCTCGTTATAGCCGATGAACTGCGATGGCTGTGCCAGCGATGTTTCGCTGCTGTCTGAAAGGGTGATCACCAGTGTCCACCAACCCGAGCCATCCTCGCGGACTTCGTATTTGGTGGCATCGGCATGTTTGCCATTGGCCAGCGGGATTGCCTGATCAAGGAATTTTGCGGCGTAGGCAACAACAGCGGCCCCGCGCTTGGCATTAAAACCTTTGGTCTTTTCCTTGCCATCGGCATCGTCGATGACATCCGTGCCATAGAGCGCATCATAAAGGCTGCCCCAGCGGGCATTGGCCGCATTCAGCGCGTAACGGGCATTCATCACCGGCACGACAAGCTGCGGACCGGCAACCCGGGCGATTTCCGGGTCGACATTGGTTGTCGAGATATAAAAATTCTCGCCTTCGGGCAGGAGGTAACCGATTTCGGTCAGAAATTCCTTGTAAGCCAGCGGATCGCGGGCCTGATCCTGACGGGACAGGTGCCATTCGTCGATTTTGGCCTGCAATTCATCGCGTTTGGCCAGAAGCGAACGGTTCCGGGGCCCAAGCTCGTTTACGAGCTTTTCGAACGATGCCCAGAACTGATCGGAGGAGACACCGGTGCCCGGGGTGATTTCGTTGGCAACCAGATCATGCAGAACGGTTGCAATCTTAAGGCCGCCTTTGGTGATACGTTGGGTCATGTTTCCTCTCGACAGGCTTGAAGTCTTTTGCAGGGCCGGATGTGACCGATGCATATGTTTGTCACAACATATGGGCTGTATGCGGGCAGGGTCCACAGCCGGTTTCACTCTTGTGGGATGTTTTCCGTATTGTGGAAACGATACCGAAAGATGCCAGTCGATGCCTGCCGGGCCGATATTGCTGCAAACCGCGGGTTTACTGTCTGCCTGTATTCTGATCGGGTTCGGAATCCGGTTCTATGCCGGTTTCATCGGACGCAGGATAATGAGCATCCCCGACCCGATCTGCGGCATGTGACGCGCTTCCGTCTTCTTCCTCGACGATATCATCGGTGATCGGGGACATTTCAAGTGCCATGGGCGTGGTGCGCGGTACAGCAACAAACTGGCCCTGTTCCTCGATCGAGATACGGCGACCGAAACCGGCACGATAGATCGCAAAACTGGCAACCAGTACCCCGACAATCGCAAACAGAACCGGCATGCCCCAGGGGCCAAAATGCCCGATGGCAAGGGATCCGATGATCGGCCCTGTTGCCGCGGTTGCACCATAAATGATCAGAAGTCCGCCCGATGCCGAAACGATTTGATCCGGTTCGAGATAGTCGTTCACGTAGGCCACCGACAGGCCATAGACCGGCATGATGAAAATGCCGATGATCGCCCCCCAGACAATCAGATTATTGCGGACGAGTTCGGGGGCGATAAGCGGAAAGACACCGCAAACCGCAAGGCCGATCAGAACGGCAATCATGACATACTGGCGCGGAACCATGTCCGACAGGCGACCGATAGGCCACTGCATGATCATGCCACCCAGAATGACGAATGCCATGAAATTGGCAACGTCGTTGGTGGCAAGTCCAAGACTGGACGCAAAGATCGGGCCGACACCATAAATTGCACCGGACAGAAAACCGCTACCCGCGGCCGCGACAAAGCCCAGCGGTGAAATGCTATACAATTTCCGGAACTTCATGCGCGCACTACTGACCGCGGCGGGCGGAGGTTGCCGGGTCAACGCGATTGGCACCAGCGACAGCGACAAAAGGACGGATGCAACGGTGAACAGCTCAAAACTGCCAATCGGTGAAACGTTCAAAAGAAGCTGTCCGATGGCGAGGCCCGCGAGCGATACCGTCATATAGGCCGCGATCATGCCGCCGCGCGATGTATTGTCGACCTGCTCGTTCAGCCAGCTTTCAATCACCAGATAAAGCGCCGAAACGCAAAGACCGGTCATGGCGCGGAACAAAGACCATGTGATCGGATCAACAAAGACCGCATGCAGCAAAGTGATAGCCGAACCGGTCGAAGCAAGGGCGGCAAATGTCCGGATATGCCCGACCCGGTTTACAAGCCCGGCCCCCCAGATGATCCCGCCGATGAAACCGGCATAATAGGAGGCCATGATGATACCGGTATAGATCGGCGCAAACCCCTCGGACGAGGCACGCAAAGCCAGCAACGAGGATTGCAACGAAGCCCCGGTGTTAAGCGTGAAAGCTGCAAACAATGTCGCAGACAGTGCAATGATCAATGCAACCGGCGAACGCGGCATCGGATCCTCTGGTGGTAATGGCGCTTGCAGGTGTTACCCTGCGCGATGGTCGGGAACCCTGTCAATCTTTACAAGGTGCTGATCTGAAAGGTTTTGCCGGTCTTTCAGGATATGTGATGGATCGAACGTTACGGCACATGCAATGTTCCGCAGAATTTCGAGCATTGCATTAAAGCCGAAGCCCTGCCGCGAACAGTACCGGTTTCGCGCAACTGCCATGTGAAAATGGGGTAAACTTGCACCGGTGAAGGTTACTTTTGATGAACAACCGGCTTGACCTTTGCCCCTTTGATGCGCTCTATGACTTGCAATTGGATACAATTTGCCAAAATCGGCCCTGTCAGGGGCAGTTTTTTGCGTTGATCGTCACTATTGGCCCGATCCGTACCCAAGTTCGGTATTTGCAAACCGACCGGTGCCCGGGTTCTGCAAGGGGAGGAAACCTTGAACATTCTTCGTACAATCGGCGCAATCGCGACCGGTATTGTTGCCCTGTCGGCGGTAAGTGCCGCCCAGGCAGAAACCCGTGTCACTTTCAAATCGGCCAAGGCCGCGTCATCCTATTACCAGATGGCCGCCCAGTTTGCCGAAGCGATCAAGACCGGTACAGACGGCGAAATCATCGTCACGGTCGAGGAAAGCCAGGGGTCGGTTCAGAACGTAATGGAGGCATCGGTTCGCCCGGGCAATTACGTGTTCACAAGCCCGCCTGCACTTGTTGGCCTTGCACAGGCAGGCAAGGGTGCCTTTGAAGGACGTCCGACCGAAAAGTTCAATGAAGTCCGGGCCCTGTTCCCGATTCCGTCGCTGACCATGCATTTTGTGATGCGTGCAGATGCCGGTGTGACGGACTTCGCCGGACTTGATGGCAAGACCATCCTTCTCGGTAAAGGATCGTTCGGGGCGAGCGAGGGTGAAAAGTACCTTGAACTGTTCGGTCTGACGGATAAGGTCAAATTGTCCGAAGCGGAACTTTCGAACGCCGTGGCCGCCCTTAAAAACGGGCAGATTGACGGTTTTGTCACCGCCGGTTCATGGCCCGCGCCAAACGTGATCGAGGCGGCGGCAGGCACGGATGTGAATATCCTGTCGCTTTCCGATGATCAGCTTGCGATGACCAAGCGCGATCTGACGGTGATCCCGGCCGGGACCTATAACGGGCAGAAGGATGATATCCGCACATCTTCGCTATCGGTGGTTGCCTATGCCACGACCCAGATGGATGATGAAACCGCCTATCAGTTGACCAAGACCTATTGGGATCAGAAATCTGCCATGAGCTCGAACGCGTCATGGTGGAAAGGTGTGACCCAGGAAATGCTGGCCAATATCCAGGGTAAAATTCACCCCGGCGCGCTTCGTTACTACGCCGAAGCCGGTTTCCCGGTGCGCGACGATCAGAATTGATTGCCGCCTTGAAATAATGTGATGACAGGCCCGGCCGCCACAGCCGGGCCGTTCTTTATCGGACGTATCAGGATTACGATGTCTGCTGTTTCCCGCCCTTTCTGGATTGCGCTTGGCGCGGTATCCATCTTTTTTCATCTTTGGCTGATTTTTTCGGGGCTTGTCCCAAATCTGGTCAGTCGGCCATTGCATATGGCTTTGGCGCTGCCGTGGGCGTTGGTATTTGTTGCCAAAACGCCGTGGCAGAAAATCAGCGGTCTGATCCTGACCGTGGTGGGGCTTGCGGCGTGTCTGTGGGTGGCGTTCAATCACAGCATGCTAGGCGATCAATACGGGTTTCTGGTCGGGAATTTGCAGATCGCGATATCATTTGCCTTGCTGGGCATCGTTCTTGAAATGGCTCGTCGTGCAATTGGCTGGCCGTTGCCGAGTGTTGCGGCGATTGCATTGTTATATGGTTTCTTTGGTGAATATATCCCCGGTGAATTTGGCCATGGCGGGCTTCCGATTGAAAGCATGCTGGGCACGCTGACCATTGCCGAGGGCGGCCTTTGGGGAAGCCTGACCGGGGTTTCGGTCAGCATCGTCGCGATATTTGTCATCTTTGGCGCGATTCTGAATGGCGGCGAGGCCGGGCAGGGCTTTATGAATGTAGCCGGTGCGGCAGCCGGACGGCTGCGCGGTGGGGCGGCCAAGGTTTCGGTGATTTCGTCGGCCCTGTTTGGATCGATTTCGGGTTCTGCGTCGGCCAATGTGGCATCGACGGGGGCGATCACCCTTCCGGCCATGACCAAGCTTGGCTATCCCAAAAGACTGGCCGCCGCAGTCGAGGCGGTGGCATCGTCTGGCGGGCAGATCATGCCGCCATTGATGGGGGCGGGGGCGTTTGTCATGGTCGAGCTGACCGGGCGGCCCTATGTCGAGATCATGGTGGCCGCCATTTTGCCCGCGATCCTTTATTTTCTGGCGGTCTGGGTCGGGATCAATGCCTTTGCGCTGCGCTATGATCTTCCGGGCGTGCCGGAAAAAGACCGGCCTGATACGCGTGCGGTGATTGTGACGTCTGCCTTCTTCCTTGTGCCGTTTGCGATCCTGCTTTGGGGCATGTTCGGGGGCGGTTACACACCGCAATATGCCGCCTGCCTTGCAATGATTGCTGGTGCGGCCCTGCTGTTTTTCGATGGCAATTTGCAATTCAGCCTGGCCCGGACGGGTGAAAGATTTACCGAGGTCTGCCTGAGTGCCGGGCGGCAGGTTTCGATGATTGCCGCGATTATTCTGTGTGCATCAATTGTGATCGGTGTTCTTGGATTGACCGGGCTTGGCGTAAAGATCACGTCGCTTCTGCTGTCGGGATCGGGCGGGATGCTTTGGCCTGCCTTGCTTCTGACGGCGATTGCGTGTCTGATCCTTGGCATGGAAGTGCCGACGACGGCGGCTTATGTGATCTGCGTTTCGGTGGCGGGACCGGCATTGACCGAGCTTGGGCTTGATCCGTTGCAGGCGCATCTTTTCGTGTTCTGGTTTGCCCTGCTGTCGACGATTACGCCGCCGGTTTGTGGTGCGGTGTTCATTGCCGCGGGCATGGTCGAGGAAAACTGGCTTAAAGTTGCCGGAACGGCCATGGCGCTGGGGATTGGTCTTTATATCGTGCCGCTTGCGATGATCGCGAACGGGTCACTGATTGATCTTGCGGCCAATCCGGTTTGGGCGATTGCGGCGGCACTTAAGGTGGCGATTGGTCTGACGGCAATTTCATACGGGATTATCTCGCCGCGACATATTGCGGTTCGCGCAGGGCTTGTCGCGGTTGGATTGCTTGCGATTTTTGTTATCGGCATATAACGAAAAACGGGCCGACATTTTGTGTCGGCCCGTAAAAGATCAAATATCAGGATAGGTTTTTAAACCCGGCCACTGCGCGGTCCGGCAAAGAACCATATGATCAGGCCAACAACCGGAAGCACAAGGATCAGGATCGTCCAGATGATTTTCGAGCCGGTGCTGGCACCGCTGCCCATGACATTGATGATGGCCCAGATATCGGCAATCAGAATGATCAGTCCGAGAATTCCACCATATTCCATAACCCAACCTCATTTTTCTGTGTCAGCAGACAGAAAGGCTGTCGGCTGTTCTTGAAAATCAAACGATTGGCAAGGGAAGTTGTTCCCGCGGACTATTTTACGACCAAATGGGGAAATTACCTAGACGACTTGTCCGGCGGACCATCCCGATGACCAGGCCCACTGGAAATTGAAGCCGCCCAGATGGCCGGTAACATCGACGACTTCGCCGATGAAATAAAGACCGGGGACATCGCGACATTCCATGGTTTTTGATGACAGTGCGTTGGTGTCGACCCCGCCCAATGTGACCTCGGCGGTGCGATAACCTTCTGATCCTTGCGGCAATACCGACCATTGATTGACATCGGTTGCGAGCGCACGAAGCGCCTTGTCCCCGGTTTCGCCAATCGGGCGATCCAGCCCGTGGCGGGCGGTGATCATCTGGGCCAGACGGTTTGGCAGAATGCGCGACAGCACATTGTGCACGGCCTGTTTCGGGCTTTCGGCCTTGGCCGATTTCAGAAGATCAAAGGCATCCTCTTCGGGGTTCAGGTTGACCGTGATGGCATCACCTTCGTCCCAATAGGACGAAATCTGCAAGATCGACGGGCCGCTTAGTCCGCGGTGGGTGAACAGCAATCCTTCACGGAACTGCTTTTTGTTGCACTGGACAACCGCATCGACCGAAATGCCCGAAAGCTGGCCCAGATCGGCCCGCATATCCGGATCGAAGGTGAGCGGCACAAGGGCGGCACGGGTCGGAACGATATCGATGCCAAACTGTCGGGCAATCTGATAACCAAAGCCGGTCGCCCCGATTTTGGGAATCGAAAGGCCGCCGCAGGCCACGACAAGCGACTGGCAGGTCCATTGTGCGCCAGTGCGTGTGGTGACATCGAACCCGGCATCATCGCGGCGGATGATGTTGCTGATTTCGGTGTTCAGGCGAAGCTCGACATTGGCCACGTCACATTCATCAAGCAGCATGTCGATGATCTGGAACGAGGATTCATCGCAGAAAAGCTGGCCGAGCGTTTTTTCATGCCACGCGATATCATAACGGTTGACCAAATCGATGAAGTCAAACTGGGTATAGCGTTTAAGGGCCGAAACACAGAAACGCTTGTTTTGTGAAATGAAATTTTCCGGGCTGGCATGCAGATTGGTGAAGTTGCAACGGCCGCCGCCGGAAATCCGGATTTTTTCGGCCGGTTTTGCCGAATGATCGACAATTACAACCGAACGGCCGCGCTTTCCGGCTTCGATTGCACACATAAGGCCGGCGGCACCGGCACCAATCACAAGGACATCAATCTTCTTCACGCAGCAGGCCAATCTTTCGGGGAAAACGACCTGCCTTATACGGATAAATTAGCCTGCTGTCAGCGCCAGATCCGGGCTGATGCCGTATTCGATCATCAGTATCTGTGCAACTTTTCAAAAATGTATGTTTTGACGATGGCATTATGCCGTTACTCTTCGGCAGCAATGAAAAAACTTTAAAAATGCAGGGAAGCAGCAGGAAATGACGTTTCGTTTCGAACGGATTGCCGCCGGGATCATCATGACGATGACCATATTGGTTACAACACCGGTCATGGCACAGGAAAGCATGGGGGCTGCGCCTGCGGCATCGGAAACGACATCGGAAAATACCCTTCCGCCAATTGATTACCGCACGCTTGAACCCGGCGAACGCACCAATATGCCGCCGCTGATGGAACGTTATGTTCTTGACGAGCTAAAGGCATTGCGCACCGAAATGCAGGGGATGCGCGCCGAATTGCTGCGCGAGGTCGTCAACCGGCAGCTTGAAGCCATCGACAAGGCGATTTCCTATTCCTCGAACACTGTGACCTATTTCTTCTATTTCGTGGCCGCAGTCGGTGCGCTTTTGACCATGCTGGGCTGGCAGTCGCTGCGGGAGCTTAAATCAAGTGTGCGTAACCTTGCCGATACGGAATTGCGTCGCCTGTCCGAGGAATTTGAAACACGCCTGAGCGCGCTTGAAGAAGAACTGCGTCAGAAAAGCATGGTGATCA
>CAMPHD010000031.1 GCA_946885765.1 uncultured Thalassospira sp. | reverse complement strand
GGTCGTTGGGATGAACCGGATCGCGTTTGCCCATCGGTTTGCCAAGGATTTCACAGGCACGGTTGGCGATGACCTCGTTGGCATTCATGTTGGTCTGGGTACCACTACCGGTCTGCCAGACGACAAGCGGGAAGTGATCCAGCAGCTTGCCATCGGCGACTTCGCGCGCGGCGGCTTCAATCGCCTCGGCAAGGTCTGCATCCAGATTGCCAAGGGCGGCATTGGCGCGTGCGGCGGCCAGTTTCTGGATACCGAACGCCCGGATCAGGGCATCGGGCATGCGTTCACCCCCAATGCGGAAATTCTGTTTTGATCGCTGGGTCTGCGCCCCCCAATACCGGTCCGCGGGCACATCGATGCTGCCCATGGTGTCCTGTTCGGTGCGGGTGGTCACTGGATTGGTCACGATAGAAATCCTCCGTGTCAGAAAACATACTGACCGGGGCGGGAACCCGGCTGGCAATTATCTTTTGCCGTTCCCGAATATGGGCGCAAATGATCGTTCGCGCAAAGTCACTGTGTTGAAAAAATGCAGTTTTATTGCCAGACGTAAAATATCAGCTGGCAATCGCACCGTGCTTTGTCGACGGATTGTCATGCCATGCGACAACCTGAACGCCAATACGATCAAGATGTGACAGCATTTTTTCAGGCGGCAAACGATCGGTGATCACCCCGGCCAAGGCTTCGAGCGGTGCGATGTTTTCAAGGTAACGCTGATCGAACTTGGTGTGATCCACCATCAGCCACGTTTCATCGGACCGTTCCATCATCGCACGCTTGACCGCAACCGCCCGACGGTTAACGTCACTGAACCCCTGCCATGCAACGCCTGATGCGCCGATAAAGGCCTTGTTGGCGTGGAAACGGCGCAGGAATTCGATTGTGTCATTGCCGTAAACCGCATTTTCACGCGGATCGAACTGCCCCGGACACATGATGACATCGTCAATTACCGCCTGTTCGCCCATGCCATGCACCACCGCATAGCAATTGGTCAGAACCGTGCGCCGCAATGCGCCGGGGTTCTGGGCCATATAGGGGGCAAGCTGACTGACGGTGGAGCCGGCATCAACCATGATCACATCGCCCGGCCGGATCATGGTGCCCGCCATGATGCCGATCCGCTCGAACCCGGCGACTGCGGTCATCTGGCGCTGGGCCAGATCGGGTTGATGGCCCATTGGCTGTGCCGATGCCCCGCCAAATTCGCGCTTGATCAGGCCATCGTCGCTTAGCGCATCCAGATCGCGGCGAATTGTTTCAGTTGCCACATCGAATCGTTCGGCCAGTGTGGTAACTCTCACATGCGGGTGAATTTGCAATTCCTGAAGGATACGCTGCTGTCGTTCTTTTTTTCCGATACGCAAAAAGCTCTCTCTCCCGTGAATAGCCTTGCCTGCACCACTTTCGGATAAGGTTAGCAGTTAAATTTGTAACTGATTGTTACAGTTTTATGTTGCTTTTCAAACTTTTTACCACTTTATAATGTTGATAAAAGCAACAATAAAACCAACAAAACCACATTTGAAAATGGCGTGAAGCCAGCGTTTACAGGGAAGAAAGGTTTAATCACATGTTTTCGCATGCGAAAAAAACGGACATTTTGAAAGTTTCCACACTGCTTGCCGCCGTCGGAATGATGGGCATGGCCAGCAGCCCGGCATTTGCACAAGCCGATGATTGCATCGCACGCGGTGATCTTGATCAGATGTATTGCGATATGGACGGTGATCTGGTTGCCGATGCACCGGCCGCGGATCAGCAGGTTGACCCCGATACGCTTGTATTCGCCTATACCCCGGTCGAAGATCCTGCGGTTTATGCCGATATCTGGGAGCCGTTCCTTGAACATCTTAAAGAAGTGACCGGCAAGGACGTTCACTTCTTTGCCGTCCAGTCGAACGCAGCCGAAGTCGAAGCCATGCGCAGCGGTCGTCTGCACGTTGCCGGTTTCTCGACCGGTCCGACCCCGTTTGCAGTTAACCTTGCCGGTGCGGTCCCGTTTGCCCTGATGGGTGCCGAGGATGGTCGTTTTGGTTATACCTTGCAGCTTTATACCCGCGTTGACAGCGGCATCAATTCGCTTGCCGATCTTAAGGGAAAACGCGTTGCTCATACCTCCCCGACCTCGAACTCGGGCAACCTTGCACCGCGCGCACTGCTTCCGGGTCAGGGCATCGTTCCGGAACAGGATTACGAAGTCGTCTATTCCGGTTCGCACGATCAGTCGATGCTGGGCGTTGTTGCCGGTGACTATGACGCAGCCCCGGTGGCATCAGAAGTTGTTGAACGTATGGCCCAGCGCGATCTGTACGATCCGGCCGACGTCAAAATCCTTTATGAAAGCAAGCCGTTCCCGACCACTTCGTTCAACTATGCCTATAACCTGAAGCCGGAACTGATCGAAAAGATCAAGGAAGCCTTCTTTACCTTCGACATGAAGGGCACGGCACTTGGCGAAGAATTCAAGGGTGTCACCAAATTCCTTCCGGTCACCTACCAGAAAGACTGGGACGTCATTCGTGAAATCCAGGCTGCCAACGGTGTCACATACACCTCGGACAACCTGAAGTAATTCCTTCTTTCAAACTACACCTGCCGGGATCGATTTTCGGTCCCGGTAGTTTTTTTTCAAGGTATCGTGATGCTGCGTATCAAAGATCTGGTCAAACGCTATGGCAAGGATGAGGCTGTTCTCAAGGACCTGAACCTTGAAGTTCCGGGCGAAAGCGTCGTTGCCATCATTGGGGCATCCGGCGCGGGTAAAAGCACGCTTTTGCGTTGCATTAACCGGCTGGTCGAACCGACATCTGGCTCGATTGACCTTAACGGCACCGAACTGACAAATTTGTCTGGCGGCGACCTGCGTCTGGCGCGTCGTCGTATCGGCATGATTTTTCAGGGTTTCAACCTGATCAACCGTTTGACGGTGATGGAAAATGTTCTGTCGGGACGGTTGGGATATGTTCCGGCCTGGCGTGCCATGACGCGCAATTTCCCCCAAAGCGACATTGACCGTGCCTTCCAATTGATGGAACGTGTCGGTATTGCCCATTATGCCAACAAACGCGCCGATGAACTGTCGGGTGGTGAACGCCAGCGTGTCGGCGTGGTTCGCGCCCTGATGCAGGAACCCGAAATCCTGCTGGCCGATGAACCAACCGCGTCGCTTGACCCCAAAACATCACGACAGATCATGGAATTGTTGCGCGCACTGGCATCCGAATTGCAGTTGCCGGTCCTGATCAACATCCACAATGTTACCGAGGCCAAGGAATATACCCAGCGCATCGTCGGCATGCGGTTTGGCCGCATCATCTTTGACAGTGTTCCGACCGATCTTACCCAGGATGCCATGGATGAAATCTATGCCGGGGTTCCGGCAGAAGAACGTGGCGAAACCGGCGATCCGGAAACCCTGCGCGAGGTTGTATCGCAATGACCAGCTCCGTTGAAAAAGCAACGGGCCATCGCACATGGAAAAAGCCGCCCTTTATCGCCAATCCGGCGATACGCTGGGCGATCATTCTTGGCGTATTGGCCTATGTCGTGTGGGCGGTCACCAGCCTGCCCTTTAACTGGGAACGTATTCAGGAAGGCATTCCGCGCGCCATCCGTATTTTCAAGGGCGCTTTCCCGCCTGACATGATCCGGGGTGAACTGGTGCTGCAGGGCTTTCTTGAAAGTATCAAGATCGCCATCGTCTCAACCCTTGCTGGCGTAATACTTAGCGTGCCGATTGCCTTTTGCGCCGCCAGCAATATTGCGCCGAAATGGCTCTATAACATTGGTCGTGCCGTCATCATCATCGCACGCAGCTTCCATCCGGTGATCGTTGCCATCCTGTTCGTCAAGGCGGTTGGTTTTGGCCCGCTGGCGGGGATTTTGACCCTCACGATCTATTCGATTGGTTTCGTTGCCAAAATGCTGGCCGAGCGGATCGAGGAAATCGACTGGGGCCAGGTTGAAGCCATCCGGGCGGCCGGGGGCGGGACATTTATCACCATGCTTTATGCCGTGATCCCGCAAATCATGCCCCGCCAGATCGGTCTTTCGATCTATCAGCTTGACAGCAATCTGCGCGCATCTGCCGTGGTCGGCATTGTTGGTGCGGGCGGGATCGGATCGACCCTGATGAATGCGTTTCGGCGCTATGACTATGACTTCGCGCTTGCGATCACGCTTTGCATTATCGGCGTCATCCTGATCAGCGAAGCCATAAGCGGCCGGATCCGGAGGAACATATGGTAACAACAACGAAAAATGCCGGGCCGGACGCCATCGCCGAACGCGAATGGTCGCGCTATACCCCCAAACAACGCTGGCTGCGCTTTGCCATGTATGGCGGTGTCGTGCTGGCAACGGTCTGGTCGCTTTCGACGATCAACATCATTTGGCCGTGGCTTTGGGATGCCCCGCAACAAATGGGCGATCTTTTCTCGCGCATGTATCCGCCATCGCTTAATGATTGGGAAATGATCGCAATCACGTTGCTTGAAACCGTCAATATTGCGACGATTGCAACGTTCTTTGCGGTATTCCTTTCGTTGCCGATTGCCCTGATTGCGGCCCAGAACACCACGCCCAACAAGCTGACGCTGTGGATTGGCCGGTTTATTCTGGTGTCGTCGCGGTCGGTGAATACCATCATCTGGGCGCTGCTGTTTGTTGCGATTTTCGGCCCCGGCGTGATGGCCGGTATTCTTGCGATTATTTTCCGTTCGATCGGCTTTATCGGCAAATTTCTGGGCGAGGCGATCGAGGAAATCGACCGGGCACCGATCGAGGCGCTTGAGTCAGTCGGCGCATCGCGGTTCAAAATCCTGATTTATGGGGTTGTGCCGCAGGTCATGCCGACCTTCTTTGCGGTTTCCATCATGCGTTGGGACATCAATCTGCGCGAAAGCACGGTTCTGGGTTTGGTCGGGGCTGGCGGGATCGGCATTATCCTGCAAGGCGCGATTGACACCTTTGCCTGGCAGACGGTTGCCACCATTCTTCTGGCGATCATCGGTCTTGTGATCGTGGGCGAGGCTTTGGCCGCCTGGCTGCGCAAAAAGGTGATCTGACGTGTCTGAACTTTACGACCTTCTGGTCGTAGGCGGCGGCATCAATGGTGCGGGTATTGCCCGTGATGCCGCCGGTCGCGGCCTGTCCGTCCTTCTGGTCGAACAGCGCGATCTTGCCTCGGCTACATCTTCATCCTCGACCAAGCTGATCCATGGCGGCCTGCGGTATCTTGAACATTACGAATTCCGGCTGGTGCGTGAAGCATTGCAGGAACGCGAGGTTCTTCTGGCAGCCGCCCCGCATATCATCTGGCCGCTGACCTTTGTTCTGCCGCACCATAAAGGGCTTCGGCCCAAATGGATGCTGCGTGCCGGACTGTTTCTGTATGACCATCTGGCAAAGCGTAAACGCCTGCCGGGGTCACGTTCGCTTTCATTGCAGGGAACGGCCGAAGGCGATCCGCTTCTTGGTCAGTTCACCAGCGGCTTTTCCTATTCCGATTGCTGGGTCGATGATGCCAGGCTTGTGGTTTTAAACGCCCTTGATGCGCAGGCACGCGGGGCGGTGATCAAAACCCGGACGCGCTGTGCCGCCCTTGTGCGCGGAACGGATGGCTGGACTTCGACACTGCAATCAGAAGACGGCAAAGAAACCAGCGTTTCGGCAAGGGCCGTGGTCAATGCCGCAGGTCCATGGGTGACCGAAATGGTCAATCGTGCCGGGCTTGGCGACAAGGCCGCAGGGTTACGGCTGGTCAAGGGCAGCCATATCATCGTGCCGCGCATTCACCCGCATGATCATTGCTATATCTTCCAGAATGGTGACGGGCGCATTGCCTTTGCCATCCCCTATCAGCAGCACTACACCCTGATCGGAACGACCGATATTCCCTATGACGGAGATCCGGCAGATGTGAAGATCAGCGACGGTGAAATTGATTACCTGCTGGAACTGGTCAACGGTTATCTGGCCACGCCGTTAACGCGGGCCGATATCGTTTGGGATTATGCCGGTGTCCGGCCGCTTTATGACGACAAGAACAGCAACGCATCGGCGGTGACGCGCGATTACGTGTTCGACCTCGATACCGGGGACGGCGATGCACCGGCGATCCTGTCGATCTATGGCGGGAAAATCACCACCTATCGGCGGTTGGCCGAACATGCCCTGCAAAAGCTTTGTCCGGTTCTGGGCAATGATGCATCGGACTGGACCGCAAAATCGGTTCTGCCGGGCGGGGATATGGCCGATGGCAATTTCGACCGGTTCCTGAGCAGTGTCAGAACAAAGCTCGACTGGCTGCCCGAACAGATCGCCCATCGCTGGGCGCGCTGTTATGGCACACGGCTGTTTGACATTGCGCCGGATGCAAAAACGATTGGTGATCTGGGTAGCGAAATTGCACCCAACCTGTTCGAGGCAGAACTCCGTTTCCTGATGACACAGGAATGGGCCCGATCCGCCGAGGATGTTCTTTGGCGACGGACCAAGCTTGGCCTTGGCATGGAAGAAAGCGATATCAACGCTGTTCGTAACTGGTTTGCAAACAACGCGGATCAACTTGCCGCACAGTAAGAAACCCGCCCGGCAGCCGGTTATTTGCGCAGATCATCCCATTTGACGAACTCGTGGGCGATGAAATCTTCCATCATCGCCCGCCACATCCGTTCGGCCATGTCTTCGTCAAAGCCATCAATGCGGCACTGGGCACGGACCTTGGTGATCACATCCTCGATCCGGCCTTCGTCACGCACGGCATCGCGGGTCGGTTTGATGCGCGCGGCCTGTTCGATATAGTTCAGTCGTTCCGCCATCAGGGCCACCAGAAGCCTGTCCACCCGATCCACATTCGCACGTACGTCGGACATGGTTTCGCAGGGGTTGGCTTTGGTCGTCATCACGGCAGAACTTTCATTATTCACGAAAAACGAAAAATGGCGGTGATTATTCACCGCCATTTCACAATGTCTAATAGGCGTATTCCCGGAACAGCGGATCGACCGATCCGTTCCATTCGGTTTCATATTTATCGAGGAATTCCTCGGCCAGGGTACGACCGCTTTCGGCGACGTCTTCGAGGCTTTCGAGGAAGTGGCTTTCATCGTCGCCATAGGCATCCATGCGACCACGCGCCTTAAGCCCCTGTTTGGAGACGGTCAGCACATCCTTGGCGAGGTCCTGAACGGTGCCGTTCCTGAACTTCGTTCCAAGGGCGGTACGCGGCACATCATCGCGAAGGGCTTCGCGTTCGGCATGGCTGAGATCCTTGACCAGATCCCATGCGGCATCCAGCGCCGCATCATCATACAACAGGCCAACCCACAGGGCCGGAAGGGCGCAGATGCGTTTCCACGGGCCACCATCGGCACCACGCATTTCAAGGAATTTCTTGAGGCGCACTTCGGGGAAGGCGGTCGTCATGTGATCGGACCAGTCATTCATCGTCGGGCGTTCACCGGGCAGAACGTCAAGCTTTCCGGCCATGAAATCGCGGAACGATTTGCCTGCGGCATTGATGTATTTGCCATCGCGATAAACGAAATACATCGGCACATCGAGCATGTAATCGACATAGCGTTCAAAGCCAAAACCGTCTTCGAACACGAAGGGCAGCATGCCGCAACGGTCCGGGTCGGTATCGGTCCAGACGTGGGATCGCGAAGACAGATAGCCGCTTGGTTTGCCATCCACGAACGGGGACGCGGCAAACAGGGCGGTCGCAACCGGCTGAAGTGCCAGCGACGTTCTGAATTTCTTGATCATGTCGGCTTCGGACGAGAAATCCAGATTGACCTGAATGGTCGAGGTCCGAAGCATCATGTCCAGACCAAGATTACCGACCTTGGGCATATAGTCGCGCATGATCGCGTAGCGGCCCTTGGGCATCCACGGGATATCCTTGCGTTCCCATTTTGGCTGATGACCGACGCCAAGCATTTCGATATCAAGATCACCGCAAATTTCGCGGATTTCATGAAGATGCTGATGCACTTCGCCGCAGGTCTGGTGAATGTTTTTAAGCGGCGCACCGGACAATTCGATCTGCCCGCCCGGTTCAAGCGAGACGGAACAGTTATCCTTGGTTAGCGCAATCACATTGCCGTTTTCAATGATCGGTTCCCAATCAAAGCGTTCGGCAAGTTGTGTCAGAAGGGTCTTTACCCCCCTCTCCCCTTCGTAAGGGATCGGGCGAAGATCGTTACGGGTAAAGGCGAATTTTTCGTGTTCTGTGCCGATGGCCCAGTCTTTTTTCGGTGTACAACCGGACTCGAACCATTCGACAAGCTGACGACGGCTTTCGATGACCGGGCTGTCGCCGGTGGAGGCGCTGACAGTCATAAGGGCTTCCCCTAATCTCTCGTGACCGGAGGTATCGACCAGTCGCCGACGCGATCCTGAAACACTGACAAAGCAGCAATTGCCGCGGTTTCGGCCCGCAAGATGCGCGGACCAAGGCTTACAGGCGTTGCAAAAGGCTGTTTGCGGATGCGTTCAATTTCGTCGGCGCTAAAGCCGCCTTCGGGTCCAATCACGATTGCATGGTTAACAACATTGTCGTTGTCGATAGCCGAGCCAGCGCCCTTTGCCAATAGCTGACTTAGCACTTCACCAATTGGTGAGCCTGATCCCGTCTCGTCACAGAACAATAAATGCCGGTTTTCCGGCCAGTCCGCGAGCCAATCAAGCAATTTTACCGGTGGGGCAATTTCCGGCACGCTGAGGCGTTCGCACTGTTCGGCGGCCTCGATCACCTGGGCCTGCAAACGATCAAGGCGCACCTTGTCGGTAATGCCATGCGCCGTCACAATCGGTTGCAGCGTACCAACCCCCATTTCGACCGACTTTTCGATCAGAAAATCAAGGCGCTGCTTTTTGATCGGGGCAAAAGCCAGGATCGGGCCGCGTTCAACAATCTGGTCACGCAATTGCCGTTCGGCAGTCACCGTGCCCTTCTTTTTCCGAAGGTGATCGATGGTCGCCAACCATTCACCATCAAGACCATTAAATATCTTGATTGGCGTTCCGGGCTTGAGGCGCATCACATGTTCAAGGTAATGAGACTGTTCAGGTGCGAGTTCGATCTCGCATCCTGGCGTGATAGGATCGGAAACGAATAGGCGTTGCCGGGCGCGGGTGGCGTCGTCTGTCATATATGTCCCCAGGCCGGTTATGCGGCGAAGTTCAGTTTGTTAAAGAGTTACATAGGCCAATTATGTCACAGGTCAACCAGCCGATACAGAACACGAAGAACGATATGCCAGCCGATAGCTGGATCGACCGGTTCGCGCCGTTGGCCAGTCGGCCTTATCTGAAGCTGGCACGACTTGACCGTCCGATTGGCACGTGGCTTCTGCTTTTGCCTTGCTGGTGGTCAACCGCCATGGCAAGCGACGGCGCACCCAGCCTATTGATGATGATCTATTTTGCCATTGGTGCCCTGATCATGCGCGGGGCCGGTTGCGTGGTCAACGATCTGGCGGATCGTAATTTTGACGGCAGGGTCGAACGCACGGCAACCCGCCCGATCCCCAGCGGTCAGGTCAAGGTATGGCAGGCAATTGCATTTCTGGGCCTGCTGCTTCTGATCGGGCTTGCCGTACTGGTGCAGTTCCGGGTCGAGGCGATTATTGTTGGCATCTGTTCCCTGCCGCTTGTCATCACCTATCCGTTCATGAAGCGCATCACCTATTGGCCGCAGGCGGTTCTGGGGCTGACATTCAACTGGGGGGCGCTTGTCGGCTGGGCGGCAGTCACCGGCACCGTCGCCCCGGCAGCGGTTGCGATGTATGTCGCGGGCTTCTTCTGGACGCTTGGTTACGACACCATATATGCCCATCAGGACAAGGATGACGATGCGAAGATCGGCCTGAAGTCACTGGCCCTTCGGCTGGGGGATGCGACACCGCAATGGGCGATGGGATTTTATACCGTGACGACCCTTTTACTGGGTGTTTCGGGTATGCTGGCCGGGCTGCACTGGGTTTATTTCCCGCTTCTGGCGCTGGCGTGCCTGCATCTGGCGTGGCAGATTGCCACCGTGAAACTTGACGATGCCGCAAACTGCCTGCGCCGGTTCAAATCAAACCGCGATTTCGGATTGCTGGTATTGGCGGCAATCATCATTGCCAATCTGGTCGGCACCGGAATTTAGACCCACATATGGGCTGATTTATCCTTCACCTGTACCATTATCGAAAGGCCGTCCATGATCGCACCGCTTGCCCTGATGATTGCCGGATTGATCCTTGCGGGTGTCGGGGCGCAATGGTTTGCATGGCGGGCCGGTATTCCGGCGATTGTGTTGCTGTCGATTGTCGGGCTGTTGCTGGGACCGGGAACCGACCTGATCGATCCGGTCAATGATTTTGGGCCCCTGTTGCAACCGCTTGTGGCTGTGGCCGTTGCGGTGATCCTGTTTGAAGGCGGGCTTGCGCTTGATTTCCGGGAACTGACGCATAGTGTCAGCGGCGTGATCCGCCTGACGACGATTGCCCCGCTTCTTGCATGGTTGCTGGGTGCCGGTGCGGCGCATTATCTGGCCGATCTTTCATGGCCGGTGGCGGCCCTGTTTGGCGGGATCATGATCGTGACAGGCCCGACGGTGATTGCACCGCTGTTGCGTCACGCGCGATTGTCCAGACGCCCGGCCACGCTTCTGAAATGGGAAGGCATCGTTAATGACCCGATCGGGGCGCTGTTTGCGGTGCTGGCCTATGAAGTCATTGCCGCCAGTCAGCATGGCAGCGGCTTTGGCGCGGCAGTCGGTCATCTGGCGATCAACATTCTGTTGGCGATCCTGATCGGGTTGGCGTTTGGCTTGGGGACGGTTCAGATTTTCAAACGTGGCTGGATCCCGGAATTCCTGAAAGCCCCGCTTGTCCTTGGTGTGCTTCTGACCTGCTTTGCCGGGGCCAATGAAATTCAGGAAGAAAGCGGATTGCTGGCCGTAACGGTGCTGGGCCTGACGATTGGCAATGCCCATCTGATGGCGATTGATGAAATCCGCCGGTTCAAGGAAACCCTTACCGTCATTCTGGTTTCCAGCGTGTTCATCATCCTGACTGCGACGCTTGAATGGTCGATGATTGCCGAACTGACATGGGGGCATGGGCTTTTTGTTCTGGCGATGCTGTTTGTCGTGCGACCGGTTTCGGTGATCGGATCGCTGGCATTTTCAAAAGTGACCTGGAAAGAACGGCTTCTGGTCGGCTGGATTGCGCCGCGCGGGATTGTGGCGGTCGCGGTTTCCGGGCTGTTTGGGACCGAGCTTGTCGAACTTGGCTATGCCGACGGGGCGCTTTTGATCCCGCTTGCCTTTGCAATGGTATTTTCGACCGTGGTGTTACACGGCTTTTCGATCCGACCGATGGCGCGCCAGCTTGATCTGGCCGTCAAAGGACCACCCGGCGTTCTGATTGTTGGCGCACACCGCTGGACGATTGATCTTGCCCGGCGTCTGGTCGAGCTTGACATTCCGGTGGTGGTTGCCGACAGCCGCTGGCACAGCATGCGGATGGCGCGCGAGACCGGATTGCAGACCTATTACGGGGAAGTTCTTTCGGAAGTTTTCGAACATCACCTTGATACTTCCTCGCTTGGCAAGCTGATCGCGACCACGGACAACGATGCCTATAACACGCTGGTCTGTACCGATTTCGCGCCGGAGTTTGGCCGCCGGTCTGTTTTCCAAACCGGCATGCACGGATCACCCGAAGACCCCAAACGCCATAGCCAGACACTTGGCGGGCTGCCACTGTTTTCCGAGCCGATAACAACCGACGACATCCGGGAGGATTTCCGGCACGGGGCCGAAATTCGGCAAACCCGTCTGACCGAAGAATTCGGCTGGGATGAATTTATCGCCCTGCAGGGGAGTGAACCACCGGTCATTGCCCTTGTCCGCGGGGCGCAGATTCATATGGGGCCGGACATTCCAAAGGCAAAGCCGCGTGACATTCTGCTCTATCTTGGTCGCACTGCCCAGGATAGCCGGAAGACCGAGGAGAACCCGGAAGCGACTTCGCTTGCACCCGAGGCACAAAGCAAGTAAGCCCCGGCAATCAAATTCACCCTGATATGGGCCCATGATGACCGAAAATGTTTTCGCCGATGCGCTGGTTCCCGAAGTCGACGATCCGCGTTTTGCCGATCTGATCGATACCTTTACCGTACCGGCACGGGTGCCATTGGCTCCCGAGATCGAAATGTATCTGGCCACCCATATCACGCCACTTTGGCAGGCAACCGAGGATATTCTTGGTGTGCTGGATATCCCGCCGCCCTATTGGGCATTTGCGTGGCCGGGTGGACAGGCGATTACGCGATATATCCTTGATCATCCGGAAATGGTGCGCGGTAAAAAGGTTCTGGATTTTGCGTGCGGTGGCGGTATGCAGGCGATTGCATGTGTCATGGCCGGTGCAGATAGCATTCTGGCAAACGATATTGATCCGGTGGCGATTACAGCCACGCGTCTGAACGCCGAACGCAATGGCGTTGCATTTGAAACCACGACCGAAAACTTTGTCGGGACGCAATCAGCAACACGGCGCTGGGATGTGATTTTTGCCGGTGATGTCTGCTACCAGCAGCAAATGGCCAATGCGGTTTTGCAATGGCTGATGGGCGAGGCACGACTTGGTACACGTGTGATCCTTGCCGATCCGGGCCGGACATATGCCCCGACACGCAATATCGACGAACTTGAAACCTATGACGTACCGGTGGATGTTGCGGTCGAGGATGTTGAAAACAAATTCACCCGGGTCTGGCAGCTTTTGCCAGACCGGGAGAATTAGGGTCAGCTTGCGATCTGTTTCACGCAGTCATTCAGTTCGCTGATGCCGGTGAAGACGAACTGGATATTCTTTGAAATATCCTGTGTCACGCTGGTTTGTTCTTCCACGGCCGAAGCCACGGCATTGACGTAATCGCTGACCTCGTTGGCGGATGTTGAAATTTGCTGTGTCGAACTGACGACACGTTTGGTGATGCTTAACATCGAGCCGATCTGGACTTCAATCTGATCGGTTGCCTTGGCCGTCTGGGTTGCAAGGTTTTTCACCTCCCCCGCGACCACGGCAAAGCCCTTGCCCGCATCACCGGCGCGCGCGGCCTCGATCGTTGCATTCAGGGCCAGCAGGTTTACCTGTTCAGCCAGATCACGGATGATCTGCACCACGCCGGTCATCGCTTCGGATGTTGTTTCCAGTTCCCCACGAATTTCATCGGCCATCTGGATTTTTGAAACAATGTCCGTCACGGCAATCTGGGAACGCTGCATGCTTTCGCTGATTTCCTGAATGGCTGACAGCATTTCCTCGGATGCGCTGGCGACGGCTTCGGCACTTGCGCTTGATCCTTCTGCAAGTTCTTCGGCCGTGATACGGGTCTGAACCTGTTTGGTGATGTCGGTAGCATATTTGACCACCTTGAACGGTCGACCGTTCATATCTGTCACCGGATTATAGCTGGCCTGAATCCAGATTTCTTTGCCACCCTTGCCAAAGCGTTTGAATTCCGCGGCCTGATATTTCCCCTGTCCAAGGGCCGCCCAGAAATCACGATATTTGTCACTTTTGGCATAAGCCGGATCGACAAACATACTGTGATGCTTTCCTTTGACCTCCTCGCGGGAATAACCCATTGCATTCAGGAAATTGTCATTGGCATCAATGATCGTGCCGTCCATTTCAAACGAGATAACCGCCTGCGATTTACCGATGGCATTGATCTGCCCCGCGAAATCGGCTCTTTGTATTTTTTCGGCTGTGATATCGGTCGCGTATTTTACAACTTTGAACGGGCGCCCGGACATATCCATGATCGGATTATCACTCGCCTGTATCCAGACTTCCTTGCCGTTCTTTCCAAACCGCTGATATTCGGCAGACATATATTTGCCGTCGCGCAACCTGGCCCAGAAATCGGCATATTCGCGGCTTTGGGCAAATTCGGGTGAAACAAACATCCGGTGATGTTTGCCCTGCACCTCGGGCAACTCATATCCCATCGCAGAAAGGAAGTTTTCATTGGCCTTCAGGATCGTACCATCCATGGCAAATTCGATCACTGCCTGGGATTTTCCGATGGCATCGACCTGTCCGGCATAATCGACCGATCTCAGTTTACGATCGGTGATATCTGTTGCGACCTTGAAAACCTTGTAAGGAACACCGCGATGATTAAGCACCGGGTTATAGGTTGCCTGTATCCAGACTTCCTTGCCATTCTTGCCAAATCGCTGGAATTCGGCGGTAAAGAATTTACCCGCACGCAGTTTTTCCCAGAAATCCTTGTATTCAGAACTCCGGGCGTATTCTTCATCAACAAACATGCTGTGATGTTTGCCGCGAACTTCTGAGAGGTCATAGCCCATCAGGTTCAGAAAATTGCCGTTTGCATCCAGTATTTTGCCATCAAGCGTAAACTCGATAGTCCCCTGTGACTTCTTGATCGCTTCCACGATATGGGCATCGTCAGACCGCGCATTAAACATTCCATTCTCCCGATGAAATGAGCACCGCCACATAACGCAGCAGCGCTGGCTGCAATGAAAATTGCGCCAGTTAATCCCCCAAGGATTGCGTGACTTCCCCGATTTCGATGCGCTTTCTGTCCCCGAACACCGAAATTATTCTATGACCTATACAACCAGATATTGCGAAACAAATCGATTGCAATGGTTCTGGTCATTTTTGACCTTTGGTTGCCTCCCCCTCAAAAACCATACGCCAAATCAAAACAGTTTCAAATGGTTACAAAATTATCGATGCAAAACAACATTATAATAGAACGCTAATTCCGATATGGGATCAGCCCCCGGATTTTAAATAGCGCCCGGCCAGTTTTTTTCTCATTACAATATTATCAGTCAACCAAAGCACGAAATCCGGATGCATCGGTTGCCCCGCACGCATTGCGATATGTGCGATCATTTCCCACTGGGTCACAGGTTTGAAACGGCGCTGCGTCGCCGCGATCCCAGCAAGGGCAAAGATATCATTCGCATCAAAGACATGCCCGGCAGTCGACTGATAGCTGCCGATCAGATCAACCGGCACCCCGCAATCAAGATGCAGGTTTTTTCCGTCAATCTGCTGGTGCTGGTAATGATCGGGAACGGATTCCGTTGCGTGCATATGGGTCAGTTGCACCGAACTCAGCCACGTCACGGCAACCTGCACACCGGTTCCGGGTGACGGGGCCAATGTTGCCGGGATCGCGCCATAGCCGGTCATATGCGCGGAATAAACGATATCGTGATGATCCATCCAGCCGACAGTGACCGGAACCGGATCAAGATGGCGGGGGGCTGCGAATTTCCGGGCCAGTTGAACCGGTGCGCGATTTGATCCGACAGCCAAAACCGGTGTTCGCCCCCGGATCGCGTCCATCATGCCATCCGGTGCAAGAGGCAAAACCGCACCATTTACAAACAGGAAATCGTGATCTGGTGCCGCATAGGGATATAAAAACGCGCGCAGGATTTCCTGCGCGCGTGGATGGTTTTCGGTCTGTGTGCGCAAAACCGGATCGGTAATTGCCTGCGCATCAGAAAAAGAAAACATATCAGATCGGTTCTGGTCTAGCCTTCAACGACGCGATAACGGCAGTTGCAGTTATCAACGTACTGCCAAGCCAGTTTCGACCATGCCTTTTCGGCATCTTTGAAGGTTGCGAACGGACCATGGCGTTCTTCTTCGCCGCCTACCGGCTTTTCGAAATCGGTGGTTTCGTATTCGCCACCGACAACCCAGTATTCTTCGAGACGTTCGATACGGTAACGCGAATTGGCGTCGTCAACCGACTGCCAGGCCATCTTGGACCATTCTTTTTCCGCGTCTTCGAAGCTGCCAAACGGACCGACTTTGGTTTCTTCGCCGATCGGCTTGTCAAAACCGGTATCCTGATAGGTGCCCCCGATAACCCAGTACTTGGCCATCTGTGCGTCCTTCATGCTTTGGTGAATGTCAACAGGCCGCACAGGGTGGTGCTGCGCAACCCGGTTTCTTGCCCCTGTATAACCAAATCCGTCTGCAACCGACACCACCAATTTGGTCAATATTGCCATTCAGTCGACGCATAGACGACCAGA
>CAMPHD010000030.1 GCA_946885765.1 uncultured Thalassospira sp. | reverse complement strand
ATGGCGGCAAGGGCGGCGAAAAGATGATGATCGACGAGAAAGAGGGCAAATCGGCCCAGACGATTTATCGTCAGCTTGCCCGTGCCGGACGTCGGGCGGCGTGGCTTGCCCTGTCGCCACTGACCGGGCGTACCCACCAGTTGCGCGCCCATTGCCAGGCAATGGAATGCCCGATCCTTGGCGATGGTAAATATGGCGGGGCCAAAGCATTCATGGATGGTCTGTCAAACCAGATGCATCTGCATGCGCGTGCGATTGATTTTCCCCATCCTGTTACCGGCCATCGGGTCGTGATCGAGGCCCCCGTGCCCGAACATTTCAGCGCAACCATCAAGGCGCTTAATTTTGATCCGAAAACACCGACCAAATTCCTGACCCCGGAAATCCACCGGGAAAAGGAAGTCAAGCCAAAGCCGAAACCGTCGAGAACACGTAAAAGATAGGTGTTCGGAACAGCTTTCCGAAACGCGAAAAGCCGACGCAGTGCGTCGGCTTTTTCGTCCCTGTCAACGGCGTTGATGACAAATGGTTTGGTTAAGGGCGCGCGACCATTTTGCCGAAACGGTTGATAAACGCGTCGTGAACCCGGCGCAAATGCTGGGCATGAACCGTGTTTCCCGTGCGTTCGCAGATTTCGGCCTGACTTTTGATCATGACCGCGATCCGTTTGCGGCCACGTGGTGTGTGCACCATGCTTTCGCCTTCCTCAAGGGCGGTAAGAAGGGGGATGTGTTCACACTCGGCAATCGCGAGAATTTCTTCTTCGCGCAGATCGCTGAAATCGATGCAGTCCCGAAGCGTGAGCATATTTGCCTCCGCAGTTCGCGTGCCAACCCTGTTATCGTATCCCTACCTTGGGGTGTTCGAAAGCAAGATGAAATTCACCATTGGTTTCCACTGCTTGCCGCACAGCAAAAAATGCGTCTGCATTGGATTGGCTAGAGACTCGATCTTTGGTGAAGTTTGGAATAATCTCCGGCCCGATATAAACAGAACTGGATGACTTTTGATGGCGAATGATCCGCTCAGGCTTGTGGTGTTTGATTGTGACGGAACCCTGGTCGATAGCCAGCATGCGATTGCGCATTGCATGGATCATGCCTTTGCCGCACATGACCTTGATTGCCCGGGCCTTGAAAGGACACGTACCATCATTGGTCTGAGCCTGCCCGAAGCGATCCGCAAACTTGCCGCACCGGGCATGCTTGATGACGCGATTATCGAAGGCGTTACCGCGGCCTATAAGGCGGCATTCCTTGAATTGCGTCAGACCCCGGATTTTTACGAACCGCTGTTCCCCGGTGTGCGCGAAATGCTGGTCGAACTTGAAACGCGCAACTGGCTTTTGGGCGTTGCGACTGGCAAGGCGCGCCGGGGGCTTGATGCGGTTCTCGCGCGTAACGCGCTTGAAGGACGGTTCGTTACCCTTCAGACGTGCGACAATCATCCGTCCAAACCCCATCCGTCGATGTTGCATGCCGCCATGGATGAAACCGGTGTCGATGCGCCCAATGCGGTGATCATTGGCGATACCGCCTATGATATCGAAATGGGTCGGGCTGCCGGGATGCTGGCCATCGGTGTCAGTTGGGGCTATCACGATATCGAAACACTGAACAATGCCGGGGCACATGCCGTGATTGATCATTTTGGTCAGTTGCCCGGACTGCTGGAAACCATGTGGGGAACTGGCCGCGATGCTGCCTGAAGCCGATCACAAAGATGACGATCTGAAACCGATCCGGGTGGAAATTACCGTCCCGGTCGAGCCCGAATATGCGTTTGACGCATTCACCAACGGTTTTGGCAACTGGTGGCCGACCGATAGCCATTCGCTGGCGCGCGAAAACTGCAAATCGGTCGAAATCAATCCCGGCCTTGGCGGCAAGATCGTTGAACATGCCAAGGGCCGCGATCCGGTGGTCTGGGGGGCTGTCGATATCTGGCAGGCGGGCGAACATGTTGCCTTTACCTGGCATCCCGGCTGGGAAGAGGGGGCCTATACCCGCATCAGCGTCACGTTTGAACAGAATGCCTTTGGCCGTTGCGTGATCCGGCTCAAGCATTGGGACTGGAAAAATCTGGGTGAAATCGCCCCGATGGTGCGTGACGGGTATGAAAGCGGCTGGAAATATGTTTTCGAACAGTGCTTTGCCAATTACCTGACGGCCAAGCGGCACTGATCTTTTTAAAGCAGGCGATATTCCATCAGGTCACGGCGCAGGCGGATCGGATCGCGGAACCAGTGGGTGGCAAAGCCCATTTCGCGCGCCTGCTGGATGTTCTTTTCACTGTCATCGATAAACAGCGTTTCGCGCGGATCAAGTTTGAAGCGCGCCGCCGTCAGATCGAAAATTTGCGGGTCGGGCTTGGCCAGTTTTTCCTGCCCCGATACCAGAATGCCTTCGAAATGGCTTAGGAACCCGAACCGTTCAATCGCATGTGGCCAGGTATCCGCCGACCAGTTGGTCAGTGCGAACAAACGTACATTGCCGCGCGATTTCAGTTCCTCAAGAATATGAACAGTGCGGTCAATCGACCCCTTCATCATTTCCGGCCAGCGTTCCATCCATGCCGCGATCTGATCATGATATTCCGGATAGCGATGCTGCAAATCCGGGATCGATCTCTCGAAGCGAAGGGCACCCTTGTCATGCAGGAAGTTCCAGTGCGGATGGCAAATCTCGGTCAGGAAGCGTTCCATCTCGGCCGGGTCGGTGAAAATCTTGCGATACAGATGCCGTGGGTCCCAATCAACCAGAACGCCGCCCAGATCAAAAAGAACCGTTTCGATAGTACGCATGATTTCCTCGGGATGAATTGCAGCACGATTGCAGTCGGCTTGTTAAAGCAGGCAAGCGGGGCCGGGGCAAGGGGGCATTTTGATGACAATTGCCGGCATGATCATTCAAGGGGTTGATCGGTAACGGATTTGGGTGCGTACTCTTTGCGATGACAGGGATTTATGACGCGAGTGTGATTTGCAAATTATTCGCATCTTGCGAAATGATGACGCGAAGAACATGATGTAAAATACAACCATATAAAATCGTTTGATCGTAACAAGACAGAGGAGGCTTGAATA
This sequence comes from uncultured Thalassospira sp., assembly GCA_946885765.1. Next base: position 13,080 of record CAMPHD010000030.1, on the reverse strand, counting down.
TGTGCACGCTTGACGGATGTGGCGTAAACGACCATCTCGGCCCGCCGCCCAAGGCCACGGACGAAGATCGCCGACTGTTTCTTAAGGGGGCGGTTGCCCTGCCACTCGCAGTTGTTCTGGCCGATCCCATTCTGGCTCATGCTGCCGGATCGATGTTGGAGCCCGTGACGATCACGACGCCGGGCGGTGAAAAGATGACCGCCGAAATCGCCATGCCGGCAACCCTTCCGGCACCGACCGTTATTCTGATCCATGAATGGTGGGGGCTTAACGATCAGATCCGTGCGGTTGCGGCCGAATATGCCAAGCTGGGCTATATCGCGCTTGCGGTTGATCTGTATGGCAAACCGGCTGCGACCACGCCGGACGGGGCAAAATCCCTGATGTCGGCGGTTGACCCGGCGATTGCCACCGAAAAATTGCAGGAATCTGTCAAATTCCTGAAGAATCACAAGGATTCAACCGGCAAGGTCGGAACAGTTGGCTGGTGTTTTGGTGGCGGCTGGTCGCTTAATACCGGGCTTGCTGCCGATGTCGATGCGGTTGTTGTCTATTACGGCAATGTCAAAAAGACGCCGGAACAGGTTTCAACACTAAGCGCGCCATTGATGGGGCATTTCGGAACCCTTGATAAAAGCATCAACAAGTCGATGGTCGAAGGGTTTGAGGAATCCCTCAAAGAAGCTGGAAAAACCGATTACCAGATTTTCTGGTACGAGGCCGACCATGCCTTTGCCAATCCGACCGGCGGGCGTTACGACGCCGAGGACGCGATGCTGGCGTGGGAACGCACGATGGGCTTCTTTGATACCCATCTGTCCTAGGCTTCAACGCCATCATCTGCACATAAAAAAGGCCGGGGTTCCCGGCCTTTTTGCGTATCTAGGCGGAGCCAGCCATTAATTCGCAGGATTGCCGCGATTGGCCCATTTAGTTGACCGGCGTTCGATGATGTTAAACAGCTCGTACATCGCAATCCCCATCACCGCGATCACCAGCAACCCGGCAAATACCAGCGGCATGTTGAATTTCGACGATGCCGACAGCATCAGATAGCCGACGCCAAGGTTCGATGCGACGGTTTCCGAAATCACCGAGCCGACAAAGGCCAGCGTGATCGCGACTTTAAGGGATGCAAAGAAATAGGGCATTGCACGCGGGAAGCCGACCTTGACCAGAATATCGCGTCGCGTCGCACCAAGGGATCGCAGTACATCGCGCAATTCGGGTTCAAGGGTCGCCAGCCCGGTCGCCACATTGACCACAATCGGGAAAAACGAAATCAGGAATGCGGTGATGATGGCCGGGACCGTACCAATGCCAAACCACATCACAAGGACCGGCACCAAGGCCACTTTCGGGACCGAGTTAAACCCGACCAGAAGCGGGTTTGCCGCGTCATAAACTGCCTTGCTGGACCCTACCAGCGCACCCAGAATCACACCAAACACAACCGCAATGGCAAAGCCCGCCAGTGTCGTATAAAGCGTGTGAACCGCATGCATCCAGATCGCGCCGCGGAAATCCCAGCCGACCATGATGCTCTCAGAAGGAGTTGGCAGGACATAGGGTGGAATGTTGAAAATCCGGACAATCAGTTCCCAGATCACGAAAAGGCCGATCGCACTGATCCAGGGCGTGGCTTTGGACAGGTCTTTTTTCTTGGCCATGATGCTTTCAACTTTCCCTTATGCCGCACGCACGTCGCGGATGTGACTGCGCAATTCGTGGACCAGATCGGTGAAGGGCTGCGTGAATGTCGTTTCCTGATCACGCGGGCGGGGCAGGGTATTTTCCCGCTGCACCAAAATCATGCCGGGGCGTTTGGACATCACATAAATCGTATCGGCGAGATAGGCCGCCTCGCGCAGATCATGCGTCACAAGGATGACGGTAAAGGGCCGCACCATCCAAAGGTTTTGCAGGATGTCCCAAAGTTCTTCGCGGGTGAAAGCATCAAGGGCCGCGAACGGCTCGTCCAGCATCAGAAGATCGGGTTCATGAATAAGCGACCGGCACAGCGACGCGCGTTGCTGCATCCCGCCGGATAGTTCCCACGGATATTTGTCTTCGTGCCCGGCAAGGCCGACACTGGCCAGAAGTTTGCGCGCGCGGTCTTCATATTCGGCGCGATGCTTGCGCAGGCGGTTGCGGTGCGGTTTGACGATTTCCATTGGCAGCAGCACGTTATCAAGGGTCGTGCGCCACGGCAGAAGGGTCGGGTTCTGGAATGCCATGCCAACGATTTTAAGCGGCCCGGAGACTTCCTTGTTATCGACGATAACCGTGCCTTCGCTGGGCGGCATCAGTCCCGATACCAGTTTCAGCAACGATGACTTGCCACATCCCGAAGGACCGACAACGGCGATAAACTCGCCCTTGTTGATCTTCATGTTTGTTGTTTCCAATGCCAGATCGTCACCTTCGCTGTAACGAAGCCGGACATTGTTAAGTTCGACAAAACTGTTCGACACGGCAGTCATTCCCCCTGCGTATCATTATTTGTGATTTCTTGTGGATCGGGGCCGGTTTGCCCGGCCCCGTTTGCGTGATCTGACGTGCCGATTATTTCAGCATGCGGTCTTTCTCGCCGGGCATGAAAATGTCGGTGAAGATGTCGCCTACGGCTGGCTTGTTTTCGATGCCGAATGCCAGGCTGACCTGATCAATCGCCTTTTCCATGCGGTCGGTCTTGATCTGGCCCATGCCTTCTTTAAGGGTGACTTCGGTGACGACGTTGTCGTCAATCGTCATCTGAAGGCGCTGCACTTCAAGTGCCGGATCAATCAGCGGATCGACTTCTTTCAATGCCGCAATTGCTTCTTCCGGGTTGGCAATCGCATCGCGCCATCCCTTGACGACCGCACGCAGGAAGGCACGCAATTCTTCCGGGTGGTTTTCCATCATGTCAGGTGATGCAATCATCGCATTGCCATAGAAGTCCATGCCGTAATCGAAATATTTGAAAACGGTCAGGTCGTCCTTGGAAACACCCTGTGCCTGAAGGTTCAGGATCGATGTGAAATAGTGCCCGGTGACGGCATCGACATCGCCGCGAACCAGCATCGGTTCACGCAGCGGCGGGTCCATGCTTTCCCATTTGACATCGTCAAGCTTAAGGCCGGTTGCCTGCGCAAAGGCCGGGAACAGCTTGCGCGATGCATCGAATACCGGTGCGCCAAGCGTCTTGCCAATCAGGTCTTCTGGCTTGGTGATGCCGCTTTTCTTAAGCATGAAAAGCGAGAAGGGCGGGCGGTCATAAACCATGAAGATCGACTTCATCGCGAGGTCCGGGTTCGATGCATTGAATTCCAGCATCGAGTTGATATCGGCAAATCCGACATCATAGGCACCGCTGGCAACGCGCGTGATCGAACCGACCGATCCATTGCCGGAATCAATCGTGACATCAAGGCCTTCATCGTCGAAATAGCCCTTTTTCTTGGCCAGCACATAAGGTGCTGCCGGGCCTTCGAATTTCCAGTCGAGTGTGAATTTGATCGCCATTTGTGCCATCGCCGATTGCGTGCCAAGTGCAACGGCAATGCCGACGGTCGCGCCAAGTAGCCGCGCTTTAAGTCTCACCATTAATGAAGCCTCCTGTTTCGGGTCTTTTTGACGACCCATTGACCGAATGATACCCCTGATCGCACAGCAATGCCTGTGCCAAATCCCTTTTTTGTCGGTTTTCCTGATATGAAGGGACCGTTACGGGCAGAGTGCGTTTGTTTATTAAATGGTCAATGGGGTAAATTGATCAAAAATTATACAGAAATTCTTGATAATCGAACTCGGGCACCGCGAAAGAGTCAAATCGCTTGCACATGGAAACGGATTTGGGCATATCGCCATCATGCTTACAAAATCGATCAAACGTTTTTACAAAAAAGCCGAAGCCGTGCGTGATGATGTTGCGCAGGGTTGGCGCATCCATTTGGATGGAAGGCCTGTAAAATCACCGTCCAGAGCCGAATTTTTGCTGCCGGTCGAAAAGCTGGCGTATGAAATCGCTGCCGAATGGGATGCGCAGGGTGAAATGGTCCTGCCGACCACGATGCCGATCATGCAACTGGCGGCAACCGCGATTGATCGGGTGCGCCCGCACCGCTTTGCGGTGATTGCGGAACTGACCGGATTTGGCCGGTCTGACCTGTTATGTTATCGTGCGTCTTTCCCCGATGACCTTGTGCGCCAGCAGGCCGAAGCATGGCAGCCATTGCTTGATTGGGCGCGCAACGATCTTGGCATTTCCCTGATCGTGACCGAGGGAGTCATGCCGATCACGCAGGAAGACGAAGCCCTTCTGCGCATTCAGGACGAGATCGAGGCACTTGATGATTACTATCTGACCGCCCTTCATACCCTGACGACGGTGTCGGGCTCGGTTATCATCGGTCTGGCAACCCTGCGTGGCCGGATCAGTGCCGAACAGGCGTTCGAGATTTCCCAGCTTGATGAAAACTATTCGATCGAGCACTGGGGGGCGGATGCCGAGGCGGTCGCACGCCGGGAACGCCACCGGGCCGAATTGCTGGCCGCGGGGCGGTATCTTCTGTTGCTGCAAAGTGAGCTGAAATGTTAGTGATTTGGGCTCGGGGATGTTAGCTTCCTTTCCCAACTTTTCCCGGAATTCCCAGAAATTTCTCTGCCCATGCGGCTTCTTCATCTGATGGTATAAAGTTGTAGCCTTTCTCCCCATCGCTCTTCCAGTAGCGAGGTTGCTGCACATCGCTGTGAAATATCAATTCAGATATAACGTATATCATCCAGCAGTTTGATTTTATCGATGGGATAATAAAACTAATTTCAGGTGCATCTTCTTCGTATGTAGTGACTGGATTAAAGTGGGAATGGTTTTTGTTTATGTGAGTAAACTCATTACTGTACATTCCATATATTTCACCAATGCTTGGTATAATTTTTTTTGCTTTAGTGACAGATTTGGTGGATTGTAGTTTCCCATCGTGAAATTTTGATAGTGAGCTCTCTTCCATTGCTAAGTCTAAAATTGTGCAAACGGTTTCCACTATTTGCCGAGATAGAGTTCCATAAGGAAGCCTAAATCCGTGGCGTGCAACTTCTATACTTGCAAGAAAAGTTGTTTGGCAACTTGACAATAGTCCTGCGCAAGTTGGCTTAAATTCTGAATTGTTTGGTTTGAGGTGTCTACGTAATAATGATGAAGAGATTGAAAAAAGTTCGCTTATTTCCCCAATTTCTTTCGATATGATTTTATCAAAAGATTTGGCGATTTTAGGGCCATCCCTATTTATTTGATTTATTAACATATCTTTTGATACCAAAATTATCTGATTATTTTGGCTATCAATGTCTATGGAGAAGACCCTGTCTGGATCAGGCAGATTTTTTGCTTTTCCATGGCAGTATCTGAATTTCCTGCCGCTTCCGCATGGGCACTTTTGATTTTTCCAAGATGTGCTCATTTAGGTTTTCTCCCGCGGTTTGCTTCAATTTTTCATTGCATAGTTAATTCATCCATTTCGCAATCATTTTATGCTGTACGGCTGCCTGTGCTGCCATCCGGTAATAGGACAGCAATTCGCGCATTGGTGATGACATCCGGTCAAAGCCGGAAATGAAGGCGACAATAATCCCGACCGATGTTTCGCCCTTGATCGCAAGATAGCCACCCACAATCAGCACGCAAAGCGGGGCCAGGGCATTGAGCAGATTGATCAGGGTTTTCATCCCGAACTTGAGGATGAAAAACCACATGCGGTTATTATACAGGTAACTGATGCCGCGGTGGATCGGATCCAGAAGTTCCTTGTGATCGTCATTTTCGCTGGGGTGGAGTTCGCTTAGCTCGTCGCTGACTTCGCGCATTTTTTCCACGCGCTTTTCAATCAGCCGGTTGATCTGCTTTTGAATGACCGGCACCAATGCGATTTGCGGGATCAGGGCCAATATGCCGATCAGCCCGATGATTGGTTCGACACTGACCATATAGCCGATCCCGAAAATCAGCATCCCGGCATTGACCACCGGCTGCGAAAGGCCATCGCCAACAAACCCGCCCAGTTTTTCGATTTCTGATCCGATGATCGATACCGCCCGGCCGTTTTCGCCCTCGCCATTGCCGGTGCGGTCTTCGGCGTAAAGGCGGCTGAGATGGCGGCGATTATGGCGGATCGCACTTTCGCTAAGCCAGCCTTCATACATCCGCAAAACGAATTTGGCCGCGGATTGCAGTAGAACAACAGCCAGATAGATCAGCGCCAGCACGGTCAGAAGCGACATATCCTGTTTGCTGATCGCATCATCGACAAGGCGGCGTTGCAGTTCCAGCGGCACAATGCCAAGGGCGGCAACGGATATGGCAATCAGGCACACCGCAATCTGGTGTCGACCGCTCATGAGCCAGATATAGCGCCACAAAGACCGCGCAGGGCGATCATCGCCGGTGGATTTCGGCACGTGCGGGCGGATGCGAAACAGCTTCATGAAGGGACCGTTCTGATGGATATCATAAGGTCTTAACGCGCCAGAACCCGTTTGGTGCCCGTACCGGTCGAAATGCCGGTATTTCCCGCCCGGCTTCTAGACTTTAGTCCAGCCTGCCCACACATATCGCAATGACGTTAGGGAAATCAGGCCTTTGCGGGCCATTTTGTTCCTGTACCAGACTGTGAAAAATAATTGGCATTCCAGTACCGAATAATGCTATTCCAAATCATCATTCAGATTGTATCACCGGCATGACCATCGTCATGAATGCATTCCGGGCGGCCCAAAGTAAGGATCACGCAATATGCAGGATATTATCGCCAAGCTCGAAGCCAAACGCGCAGAGGCGGGTATGGGCGGCGGCCAGCGCCGCATCGACAATCAGCATGCCAAGGGCAAACTGACGGCGCGCGAACGGCTTGATGTGCTTCTTGACGAAGGTTCGTTCGAGGAATGGGACATGTTTGTCGAACATGATTGCGTTGATTTCGGCATGACCGAAAACCGCATTCCGGGCGATGGCGTGGTCACCGGGCATGGCACGATCAATGGCCGTCTGGTGTTTGTTTTCAGCCAGGACTTCACCGTGTTCGGTGGCGCACTTTCAGGCGCGCATGCGCGCAAGATCTGCAAGATCATGGATCAGGCGATGAAGGTCGGCGCACCGGTGATCGGGCTTAACGATTCCGGCGGGGCGCGCATTCAGGAAGGTGTCGAAAGCCTTGCCGGTTATGCCGATGTGTTCCAGCGCAATGTCGAGGCATCCGGCGTTATCCCGCAGATTTCCCTGATCATGGGGCCATGTGCCGGCGGTGCGGTCTATAGCCCGGCCATGACCGACTTCATTTTCATGGTCAAGGACAGTTCATACATGTTCGTGACCGGCCCGGACGTGGTCAAGACCGTGACGCACGAGGAAGTCACCCACGAGGAACTTGGCGGGGCGATGACCCATACCAGCATTTCCGGTGTGGCCGATCTGGCGTTTGAAAACGATGTTGATCTGCTGTTGCAGACGCGCCGTTTCATGGACTTCCTGCCGCTGAGTAATAAGGAAAAGCCGCCCGCACGCCTGTGCGAAGACCCGATCATGCGCGATGATTTCTCGCTTGATACGCTGGTCCCTGAGAATCCCAACATGCCCTATGACATGAAGGAACTGATCACAAAGGTCGTCGATGAAGGCGACTTTTATGAAATTCAGCCCGATCATGCCAAAAACATCATCATCGGCATGGCGCGCATGGATGGCCGCACGGTTGGCATCGTCGCCAATCAGCCGATGGTTTTGGCTGGTTGCCTTGATATCGCAAGCTCGAAAAAGGCGGCGCGGTTTGTGCGGTTCTGTGATGCCTATAACATTCCGATTGTCACCTTTGTCGATGTGCCGGGCTTCATGCCGGGCACCGCACAGGAATATGGCGGCATCATCAAACATGGTGCGAAACTGCTTTACGCCTATGCCGAGGCGACGGTGCCAAAGGTCACGGTCATCACCCGCAAGGCTTATGGCGGGGCTTATGACGTGATGGCGTCCAAGCATCTGCGGGGCGACGTTAACTATGCCTGGCCGACTGCTGAAATCGCGGTAATGGGGCCAAAGGGTGCTGTGGAAATCATTTTCCGTGCCGATATGAACGACCCGGCCAAGATCGAGGCCCGCACCGAAGAATACCGCGAAAAATTTGCCAACCCGTTTGTCGCGGGGCGCAAGGGGTTCATTGATGATGTCATCATGCCGCATGGCACGCGCAGGCGTGTGTGCAAGTCGCTTGGCATGCTGCGCAACAAGGACATCAAGAACCCGGCCCGTAAACACGGCAACATTCCGCTTTAACCCGCGACGTCAAATTGGGAGCAAACAATATGTTCAAGAAAATCCTGATTGCCAACCGCGGTGAAATTGCCTGCCGCGTGATCAAATCAGCCCGTAAAATGGGCATTGCCACGGTTGCGGTTTATTCCGATGCCGATAAAAATGCCCTGCATGTGCAGTTGGCCGACGAAGCCGTACATATCGGCCCGGCGCCATCCAACCAGTCCTATCTGGTGATTGATAAAATCATCGATGCCTGCAAATCCACGGGGGCTGAGGCCGTCCATCCCGGCTATGGCTTCCTTTCGGAAAATCAGGCCTTTGCCAAGGCGCTTGATGCCGCCAAAATTGCCTTCATCGGCCCGCCGGTCGGCGCGATTGCCGCGATGGGCGATAAGATTACCTCGAAAAAAATCGCCGCGGAAGCCGGTGTTTCCACCGTGCCGGGCTATATGGGCGTGATCAAGGATACCGATGAGGCGGTTAAAATCGCCAATGATGTCGGCTATCCGGTGATGTTGAAGGCATCGGCTGGCGGTGGTGGCAAGGGCATGCGCATTGCGCGCAACGATGCCGAATGCCGCGAAGGCTTTGAACGTGCCACGTCAGAAGCCGCAAGCTCGTTTGGTGATGATCGCGTCTTTATCGAAAAATTCGTCGAAGAACCGCGCCATATCGAAATTCAGGTGCTTTGCGATAAGCATGGTCACGGCATTTACCTTGGCGAACGCGAATGTTCGATCCAGCGCCGTCATCAGAAAGTCGTCGAAGAAGCCCCGTCACCCTTTATCGACCCCGAAACCCGCAAGGCGATGGGCGAACAGGCCGTGGCACTGGCGCATGCGGTGGATTATTGCTCTGCCGGGACGGTGGAATTCATTGTCGATAAGGACAAGAACTTCTACTTCCTTGAAATGAACACCCGTCTTCAGGTCGAACATCCGGTGACCGAACTGGTTACGGGCGAGGATCTTGTGGAATGGATGATCAAAATCGCCAATGACGAAAAGCTGACGCTCGCGCAGGATGACGTCAAGCTGACCGGCTGGGCGATGGAAACCCGCATTTATGCCGAGGACCCGTTCCGTGAATTCCTGCCTTCCACCGGGCGTCTGGTGCGGTATCAGCCGCCAGTGGAAAGCGCATCCGTGCGTGTTGATACCGGCGTGTTCGAAGGCGGCGAAATTTCGATGTATTACGACCCGATGGTCGCCAAACTGGTGACATACGGCGAAACCCGCGATGATGCGATTGCGGAAATGCGGGCGGCGCTTGATGCCTATTACATTCGCGGCATTTCGCACAATATCCCGTTTGTTGCCGCCGTGATGGCCAACAAACGGTTCCAGTCGGGCAACATCACCACCAATTTCATCGCCGAAGAATATCCCGATGGTTTTTCTGCCGATGATCTGCCTGATGATGATCCGGCGATGCTGGTGGTGGTTGCCGCATACCTCAACCAACGTGTTGCCGAACGCAATGCGCGTGTGACCGGGCAGGTCAGTGACCATCCCTTGACCATCGCCGAAAACTGGGTCGCGGTATCGGGCGATGATCATACCGCGTTTGATATCGAAATTGACGGTGTTAACAATGACTACATCGTCGCCGTCGGGGATCGCAGTTATGGCGTATCATCCGACTGGAAAATCGGGGATGCGCTGTTTGTCGGCGACATTGACGGCGCACCGGTCTGCGTGCAGATCGACGTCGAAGGGGTGGGCTATCGCCTGTCGGCCAATGGCATCCAGCGCAGCTTCAAGGTGATGCTGCCCCGCGTGGCAGAATTGCAAAAACTGATGCCGTTCAAGGCACCGCCCGATATGTCAAACTTCCTGCTGTCTCCGATGCCGGGGCTGTTGGTCAAGGTATCCGTCACCGAAGGCCAGACCGTGCAGCCGGGCGAGGAGCTTTGCATCCTCGAAGCCATGAAAATGGAAAACGTGCTGAAGGCCGAAAGCAAAGGCGTGGTCAAAAAAATCCATGCCGAGCAGGGCGCGAACCTTTCGGTCGATGCGATCATCATCGAGTTTGAAAAAGACGAGGCAGCCTAGTCGGATTGCCATCTGATTGGCCATTGATTGAAGCTGATCGGCGTCGGGGGAACATTCCCCCGGCGCTTTTTGTTTTATACCTGTTCGATCAGACGGGTTTGCAACCCCTTTCGAACAGTTGAAACGCATATTAAATACAGAAAACGGGGCTTTACGGCGATTTCCGGCTGACCTATGGTCGCGGATTGAGGCCCGATGCCTTGGCATGGCCATCCAATAACAAGAAACGAGGACTTGGAATGACCTATAAACTGATCGCCTTTGATGGCGACGATACGCTGTGGCATAACGAACCGCTGTTTCGTGATGCCCATATCCGCCTGCGCGAAATGCTCTCGCACTATGGCGATGCCGATACGGTGAATGATCGCCTGTATCAGGCGGAACTGGCCAATCTTTCGATCTATGGATACGGGATCACCGGTTTCACCCTGTCGATGATCGAAACCGCGATTGAGCTTTCTGACAAGAAAATAAGTGCGGACGAAATTCATGAACTGGCCGAAATCGGCAAATCCATGCTGCGCGCGCCGACCCGCCTGATTGACGGGGCCGAAGACGTTTTGCGCCATTATGCAGCGCATCCCGAACGTAAGGTCATCCTGATCACCAAGGGCGACCTGATCGCCCAGCAGCTCAAGATCGAGCGTTCCGGCCTTGAAGATTTGTTTGCCGGGGTCGAGATCGTTTCGGAAAAAGACCCGCTGACCTATCGCAATATCTTTGGCCGCTATGGGGTTGAGCCGTCCGAGGCGGTGATGATCGGCAATTCGTTAAAGTCCGATATCCTGCCGGTCCTTGCGTGCGGGGGCTCGGCCATCCACATTCCCTATGAAATCACATGGGTTCACGAAATGGTCGATCAGACCGAAATCGACAATGATCATTTCGTCACGGTCGAAAGCATCGCCGCCGTGCCCGAAAGCATCGAGAAACTTGAACAGGACCTGTCGGCACACGGCACGGTCGGGAGTATGGAAAATGTCTGATTGCGCCGGTTCGGAAATGTCGACCGAGGCATCCCTTGCAAATGGCCCTGCGGCAAATCTTGATCCGCAGACCAAGCTGGAACTTGAAGCCGCGGCCTTTCGCGGGCTTGTAAGCCATCTTCAGGACCGCAAGGATGTGCAGAATATCGATCTTATGAATCTGGCCGGTTTCTGCCGCAACTGCCTTGCCAAATGGTATCTGGCAGCGGCGCGTGAACGCGATGTTGCCATGGATCATGATGGCGCGCGCGAAGTCGTTTACGGCATGACCTATGATGAATGGAAAGACAATCATCAGGCCCCGGCAAGCGCCGAGCAGAAACAGAAGTTTCAGGACACCGCCCATCTGCACGCCAATATCCCCGGCGCGAAATAGACATCACACCAAAGGATGTTGTCATGACCACCACCGAGCCCGATCCGCAAACCGGCACCGGAAACATTTCCGTTCATGCCCGGATTGAAGGCCGGGTGCAGGGTGTGTGGTATCGTGCCTGGACGGTCGAGGAAGCGCGTAAACGTGATCTGACCGGGTGGGTGCGCAACCGCGCGGATGGTACGGTCGAAGCCCTGTTTTGCGGTCCGGTCGGGGTGGTTCAATCCATGATTACGGCGTGCCATGATGGGCCGCCGCATGCCAACGTGACCCGCGTACATGAAGAACCCGGGCTTGAAGACGGGTTCACCACATTTGAAAAACGCCCGACTGTTTGATTTCTGGCCGCCGGATTGGCGCCTTTATCCAATCGCGTTCAAAGCCTTTTTCCGCCCCGATGCAGAAAAAGGCTTTTTCTTTGGTGCGGTGCGGTGGCATGCTTTTGTGATCCTGTCCGGTTGGTCAGCCCGCTGTTTTACTTCATGGGGGCTAGCCGGATCGGGAACCAAACAGGGAGACTACAAAGATGAAATTGTCGACGAAATCATTTGGCGTTGCTGTTCTTCTGACGGGGGCGGCCTTTGGCGCACAGGCGCAGGAACCGGCACAGAACGACGGCTTGAACGCCACGCTCTGGTATCAGACTTCGGTTGAATCCAAAACCGCAGCCCTTTCGGTTTATGCCGGTGCGATCCGTTTGCTGCCTGCAGCCATCGGTGATCATGGCTGGACGGCAGCCATCGAACAGGATGGCAATTATGCCGCCAAACCGCCTGCGATCATTCTTGATGTTGATGAAACCGTGCTGGATAACTCGGCCTATCAGTCGTGGGTTGTGACGGCCAATACGTCTTACAGTTCCAAAACCTGGGCGGCGTTTGTCGAAGACGCGATTTCAACTCCGATCCCCGGCGCACTGGAACTGACCAAGGCCGCGGCCGACAAGGGCGTTGAGGTCTTCTATGTCACCAACCGCAAGGCCGCCGAAGAAGCCGCAACCATCAAAAACCTGCAAGAATACGGCTTCCCGTTCGCTGATGCGGACCATGTGATGGTGCGCGGTGAAAAGGAAGAATGGGGTTCCGCCAAGGCCACCCGTCGCGAAGCGGTGGCGGCTGATTTCCGCGTCATCATGATGTTTGGCGATAACTTTGGCGATTTCACCGACGATATCGATGGCACCATCGACGAACGCCTTGAAGTCATGGACAAATACGCGACCTATTGGGGTGAACGCTGGTTCATGCTGCCGAACCCGACCTATGGGTCATGGGAATCCGCGGCATTCGGCAATGACTGGAAAAAGTCACCCGAAACCCGCCGTCAGGACAAGCTTGACGCGCTCAATAGCTGGTCCGGCCCGAAAGACTAATT
>CAMPHD010000029.1 GCA_946885765.1 uncultured Thalassospira sp. | reverse complement strand
ATATCGATATCGCGCGTAACCTCGAAGCCGATCAGCTTGCCTCGGTCAAAAACGACGAAAACATCAAACTGCTATCCAAAGGCAAAGGCGCGCTCTGGTATCTTGGCCTGTCGCAGAAAAACGAATTCCTGTCCAAACCCGAAGTTCGCGAAGCCCTGAAATATCTCGTCGACTATGAAGGTATCACCCAGACCATCATGGCGGGCCGCGCCCAGACCCATCAGGCATTCCTGCCCGAAGGTTTCCTTGGCGCCTATAACGAAAACCCCTACTCGCTTGATATCGAAAAGGCCAAGTCGCTGCTTGCTGACGCCGGCCTTGCCGACGGCTTCAAGGTGACCATGGATACGCGTAACACCACGGCAGTAATGTCGATGGCGCAGTCGATCCAAGCGACCTGGGCACAGGCAGGTATCAATCTGGAAATCATTCCGGGTGATAACAAACAGACCCTGACCAAATACCGCGCCCGCCAGCACGATATCTATATCGGTCGCTGGGGCCCGGATTATCAGGATCCGCACACCAACGCATCCACCTTCGCGTGGAATCCGGACAATTCCGACGATGCATCGGCCAAGCCGCTTGCATGGCGTAACTCGTGGAATCCGGGTGACATGACCACCGAGGTCGATAAGGCCATTCTTGAACGTGACGGCGAAAAACGTGCTGCAATGTATGTCGACCTTCAGAAAAAGGTTCTCGAAAACGGTCCGTTCGTGATCATGTTCCAGGAAACCGAAATCGCCGCGATGCGGGACAATGTGAACAATCTCGTCCTCGGCCCGTCGTTCGATAACAACTATTATCGCTTTATAACCAAGGACTAAGGAGACAACGGTCGAATGTTCGCCGTTACTCGAAATGCATCGGACGGGCGCAAACGCGCCCGTCTCTTTTCCCGCACCGGCGCAAGCTTTGTGCGGATCATTTTCTCGCTGCTGATCACTTTTATCGGCTTGTTGCTGGTCACCTTCCTGATCGGGCGCGTTTTGCCAATCGATCCGGTTCTGGCCGCTGTCGGCGATCACGCCTCTGAACAGGTCTATCAGCGCGTCAAAGAAGAAATGGGCCTGAACCTGCCACTTTGGCAGCAGTTCTTTGTCTATATCAGCAATGTTGTTCAGGGTGATTTCGGAACATCGGTTCTGACGTCAAACCCGGTCCTCGAAGACATCAAACGCGTTTTCCCCGCCACACTGGAACTGGCCACCCTTGCCACCATCATCGGTGTTTTCCTGGGCGTTCCGGCCGGTGTTTTTGCCGCGATAAACAAGGGCAAATGGCCCGACCATATCGTGCGCATTATCGGGCTTGCCGGGTATTCCATGCCGATCTTCTGGCTCGGCCTGATGGGGCTTCTGGTATTTTACCTGAAACTCGACTGGGTTGCCGGTCCGGGCCGTCTGGATGCCTTCTATGTCGATTTCATCGAACCGACCACGGGGCTTATGTTGATCGATACCCTGATCGAAGGTGATATGGACCTGTTCTGGAATGCGGTATCGCACATCATTCTGCCCGCTTCCATCCTTGCCTATTTCTCGCTGGCTTATATTGCGCGCATGACGCGGTCCTTCATGCTTGAACAGCTCAGTCAGGAATACATCCTGACCGCACGGGTCAAGGGCATTTCCGAAACCCGGATCATCTGGCGTCATGCCCTTGGCAACGTCATGGTGCCGCTGGTGACCGTGATTGCATTGTCTTATGCCAACCTGCTCGAAGGATCGGTTCTGACCGAAATCATCTTTGCCTGGCCGGGACTGGGTCTTTACATCACCAATTCGCTGCTCAATGCCGACATGAATGCGGTTCTGGGCGGTACCGTCGTCGTGGGTGCGGTGTTCATCGGGGTCAATATGCTTTCCGATGTGCTCTATCGCCTGCTTGACCCGCGCGCACGGAGATAAGTCACCATGAATATCGCAAGCAACTCCGTAAAACCCGGCCTGAAAGAATGGCTGACATCCGACACCCCGCAATCGCGCTGGCAGGCAAAATGCGGCCGTGCGTGGCTCGGCTGGATCAAATTCACTGAAAACAAGCTCGCGATGATCGGGCTTTCGATTGTGATGGCGTTGATCCTTGTCACCATCTTTGCGCCACTGCTGGCCCCCTATGATCCGCTGGCCGCTGATCTGACAAATCGCATCAAATCGCCAAGTGCCGAACACTGGTTTGGCACCGATCAACTCGGCCGCGATATCCTGTCACGTCTGATTTACGGTGCGCAATACACCCTGATGATCGTGGCCCTCGTGGTGATTACCGCAGCCCCCGTCGGGCTTCTGGTCGGAACGGCTGCCGGGTTCTTTGGCGGCTGGATTGATGCGGTACTGATGCGCATCACCGATATCTTTCTGGCTTTCCCGAAACTGATCCTGGCCCTGGCATTTGTATCCGCACTTGGACCGGGGATCGAAAATGCGGTTCTGGCCATCGCACTGACCGCATGGCCGCCCTATGCCCGCATCGCACGTGCCGAAACCATTACGGTCCGCAAATCCGACTATATCGAAGCCGCCCGTTTGCAGGGTGTCTCGAACATGGGACTGATCCTTGGCCATATCACACCGATGTGCATGAGCTCGCTTGTCGTGCGTGTCACCCTTGATATGGCTGGCATGATCCTGATTGCGGCCGGTCTTGGCTTCCTTGGCCTTGGCGCACAGCCGCCGATGCCCGAATGGGGCGCGATGGTGTCCGAAGGCCGCCAGTTCCTTCTGGAACAATGGTGGGTATCAACCGTACCGGGCCTTGCGATTTTCGTCGTCAGTCTTGGTTTCAACCTGCTGGGCGATGGCCTCCGCGATGTTCTTGACCCACGTGGAGGCGACTGATCATGTCAAGCGATACCCTTCTGTCTGTCAAAAACCTCGCCATCACCTTTTCGACCCCCAAGGGGCCGGTTCATGCGGTGCGTGGCGTCTCGTTCGATCTTGGTCGTGAACGGCTTGGCATTGTCGGTGAATCCGGTTCTGGCAAATCCCAGACCGGACGCGCCATTCTGGGCCTGACGGCGGCAAACGGCAAAATCACCGCCGATCAGATGCAATTCCACGATCTTGACCTGCGCGATCTTTCCAAACGCGATTGGCGCAAGGTCCGTGGTGCGCGCATTTCCATGATCATGCAGGACCCGAAATACTCGTTAAACCCTGTCATGACCATCGGTGATCAGATCATCGAAGCCTACCGCGAACATCACAGGGTCAACGCGGCCGAGGCAAAACGCCGCGCCCTTGATATGCTGGCTGCGGTTAAAATCCGTGATCCCGAACGCGTATTCAAGTCCTACCCGCACGAAACATCAGGCGGCATGGGCCAGCGCGTCATGATCGCCATGATGCTGATCCCCGATCCGGAAATCCTGATTGCCGATGAACCGACATCCGCCCTTGATGTGACGGTACAGCTTCAGGTAATGGCTATCCTTGATGATCTGGTGCGCGAACGCGGCATGGCGCTGGTTTTCATCAGCCACGATCTGCATCTGGTTTCAAGCTTCTGCGACCGGGTTCTGGTGATGTATCAGGGCCACGTGGTCGAAGAAATCCGTGCATCCGAACTTGATCAGGCCAAGCACCCCTATACGCGCGGCCTTCTGAACTGCCTGCCGAAAATGGATGGCAATCACGCCGAACTTCCCGTCCTGACCCGCGAAGCAAGCTGGGCGGAGGCTTAAGATAAAAATGACTGCCATGATTGAAATCACCAAACTCAATGCCTGGTTTGACGACAACCACGTTCTCAAGGATGTCGATATCTCGGTCCCGGCCAACGGATCGTTTGGTCTGGTGGGCGAATCCGGTTCGGGCAAATCAACCGTCCTTCGCACCATCACCGGCCTTGTCGATGACTGGGAAGGCAACATCCTTGTCAACGACAGGGAACTGACCAAAAAGCGCGACAAAACCTTTTACCGTCTGGCGCAGATGGTCTTTCAGGACCCGTTCGGATCGCTTCATCCGCGTCACACCATCGACCGCATCCTGACCGAGCCGGTCAATATTCACGGGCTTGGCAATTCGGATGCCCGCGTGGTCGAGGCCCTTAAACAGGTCGGGCTCGATAATTCCTTCCGCTTCCGCTACCCCCATCAGCTTTCCGGCGGGCAGCGCCAGCGTGTCGCGATTGCACGTGCGCTTATTCTCGAACCGAAAATCCTGCTGCTGGATGAACCGACATCGGCCCTTGATGTCTCGATCCAGGCCGAAGTGCTGAACCTGCTGACCCGGTTGCGCAATGATCTGGGGCTTACCTATATCATGGTCAGTCACGATCTCGCCGTGGTCGCCCATATGTGCGACGATATCGCGATCATGAACCACGGCCGCATCGTCGAACGCGCCACCGCAGGCCAGCTTGCCGACGGCAAACTGGAAAACCCCTATTCACAGCAGCTTTTCAAGGCCGCCGGGGGATATGACCGCGCGGTCGTTGACAGCTTCGTTGACTGGGACTGAAGACAGTATTTGAGCTGTCATCTTGCACAATAACGCCTTGAACGTGCAGTATGTTAGCTCACAGCGAACAATTTACGTCGGGGAACGGGGAAATGCGTAAAACACTCGCAATGGCCGCACTACTCTTAGCTGCAACGGGTTTAGCATCGTGCCAAACAACATCCCGCTCTACGTCTCAATCAAACTCTCAAGCAATTCCTGACGAGTATACACCAGTCATTACCGGAGGGTTGGGAATCCAATTCGCTGATTCTATGACCAAACTTGAGGAAGCCGGCTTAAGGCCAAACAATTACCCTCAAAAATACTATGAAGTCGGTGAATGGCGTACGCCATTGTCAGAATCTAGTGGCTTCTTCAATTTTGGACTAGAGGTAGCTACAGCCCCTATCTCAAAGA
Source organism: uncultured Thalassospira sp. (assembly GCA_946885765.1). The sequence goes on along the minus strand of CAMPHD010000029.1, from coordinate 11,428 downwards.
AAATATTGTCGATCACTGGATACAGAGTTTACGGCAGAAAAGAGCATTTCGACCACTACACAAGTTGCACAGATGATTACACAATGCTCCGAACCCAGATCGAACAGAAGTATTCATCATTACACAAAAAAATCAGTGATATTTATGAGTCAGGTGAGTTTCAGGAGGTCTCTTACTATGAGGGAAAAGGCAGATATCAGTATATCGTCTCACCCCGGTATTTTGGCCGTTCAATAACGCTAACCTGTTCTATCCAGAAAAGTGAAGACGTCACGATTGGGAGCATGCTGTTAGTCCGGTATGCAGAAGACTATGATACCAGAAAATCGTTTGACCATGAGAAACAGGCAATTTTCAACGAAGCGACAAAAGAACGATTGAAGGGAAAAGGACTGTCTCCAGAAGATCTATAAACTTCATTTCGCCACCTCACTCTTTACCTCCGAAAGTTTTACGAAGTTGAAAACAACCTATCGCCCAAGTTTCACGTGGGATGCCCACGCCTGCCTGCCGCTGGATGCCAAAACACCGATCAGCCTGCTTGATGAATATGTCGCGGGCAATGTCGATTATGTCTGCGTGAATGTCGGCATGGATATGAATTCCATTGCCCATATCCTGCGCGTCATTGCCGCCTTCCGGGCCAAAATCGCCGCCCACCCCGACAAATACATGCAGATAGAATGCTTTGATGATCTGGCAATCGCCAAATCAAAGGGCTTGCTTGGGGTTGGTTTCGACCTCGAAGGCTCGGTCATGTTGCAGGACATGCCCGAAATGGTCCCGGTCTTTGCCAAACTGGGTGTGAAGCAGATTCACTTTGCCTATAACCGCAACAATTCGGTGGCGGGCGGTTGTCATGATGACGATATCCCGCTGACCGCGCTGGGTCATGCCATGGTCCGGGCTGTTAATAACGGCGGTATGATCATGGATTGCTCGCACACCGGCCGTCAAAGCAGCCTTGATATCATGAAGGCATCGACCAAACCGGTCGTCTTCAGCCACGCCAATCCCAAGGTGCTTGGCGGGCATGAACGCTGCATTGATGATGAACAGATCAAGGCCTGTGCCGATACCGGCGGGGTGATCGGCATTTGCGGCTTCCAGCGTTTCATGAAATCCCCCAATGCCCCCGAAGTCCCCGACATGGTCCGCCATATCGACTATGCGGTAAAACTGGTCGGCGTCGATCATGTCGGCATCGGCCTTGATACGATGCCCCACGTGCCGGGCACGGTCGATTTCCCCGGTGGTGTTGACCGGGCCTATTACTGGCCCGCCGAACGCGGCTATGGCCCCAATGCCGGTGGTGCCGCAGTGTTTGATCCGAAAAAGCTCCCCGCCCTCGCCGACACCCTGATCGCCGGGGGCTACAAACCCGACGACGTCGATAAAATCATGGGTGAAAACTTTATCCGCGTGGCAAAGGAATGCTGGACAACGGCTTGACCCGCCCAGCCCATTGCCTTGTGCTTTCTCTACGGCAAATGTTTGCGTCGGTCACGTTGCTGATGGTAGGATAAAGTAGGATCAAAAGACGAAAGATGACCTTATGATCAAAAAGAGCATCACCGTCACCGAAACGCAGGAAGCCTGGATTCAGGCTCAGCTTTCGACCGGTCAATACGCCTCCGACAGCGAGGTGGTGCGCGAAGCCTTGCGTGAAAAACAGATGCGCATGGCAGAAATCGAACGCATTCGTCATGCCTTGAATGCTGCCGAGGAAAGCGGTTTTTCCTCAATGGATAAAGAAGATATACGCGCTAGCGTCAAGGCGGACATGAAGCTCAAATGACCGCTTATCGTCTTAGCACACTCGCAGAAGACGATATCAGACGCTTGTATCGATACGGCATTGAAACTTTCGGGCAGCGACACGCAGACATTTATTTTGACACACTGTTTGAACAGTTCGACAAAATCGCGCGGTCGCCCACCATTTATCAGGCTGTCGATGATATCCACCCCGGATATCGCCGCTGTGTTTTTGCCGCGCACACAATTTATTACCGCATGGACGGCAAAATCCCTTTGATTATGCGCATTCTGGGTCGTGAAAACCCAGACTTATCGGCGGTATAACGACGCCCCATTTCCACGCGTCATTCCCGCGAAAGCGGGAATCCAGACTAGACGCAACGACGGTTTCCGGCTCGGCACCTCGCACCGTCCGGAAACCCGAATTTACCGCTTTAAACCGCAACCTCATCCCGGCGCACCGGACGCGGACGGCCTTCGGCGTCAATCGCAACAAAGGTAAAGGTTGCCTCTGTCACCTTGATGCGCGGCGGCTGGTTTTTGCGCAGCACCCAGCTTTCAAGATGCAGCACCATCGATGTATTGCCGATCCGTTCGATATCGCCATACACGCACACCACATCCCCGACATAGACCGGACGATGGAATGTCATGCCGTCAACCGCCACCGTAGCAACGCGGCCCTCGGCAATCTGGCTTGCCGTGACGCCGCCCGCGATATCCATCTGCGACATCAGCCAGCCGCCGAAAATATCGCCGCTCGGGTTGGTGTCGGCAGGCATGGCAAGGGTTCGGGTACACATGTCGCCGCGCGGCATGGTGTTGTCAGTACCGTATGTGGTGTCGCTCTCGTTTGCCATCGGGCTTACTCCTGTCTGGGCCGACATTGTTATTGGACCATTCGGTCACGGTTTTCGTCACAACCTTGTTATCGTTTTCTGCGCTGCCACAACGAAATTATGATCTCGGACAAGACCACCGCTTGCATTCGCGATCAAAAAACATTTTTATGGGTCGCATCTGAAAACATATGATACTCGTTAAGCCTAGGGTCAGAACCTCGTAAAATCAATCAACAGATATGCGTCGTTGGACCTTGTTTTAACATAATAAAGAAGTTGCGTTCCGGGGCATGACCGACCTTTTCGAAGATAACAACCAATCGACCACAAACGCCTATTCCGCCAAGGATATCGAAGTTCTCGAAGGCCTGGAGCCTGTGCGCCGCCGTCCCGGTATGTATATCGGGGGCACGGACGATGCCGCACTGCATCACCTGGTTGCCGAAATCCTCGATAACTCGATGGACGAGGCCGTTGCCGGCCATGCCGACTGGATCGAGCTGGAACTCAGAACCGACAACACCGTCATGGTGCGCGATAACGGTCGTGGTATTCCGACCGATCCGCATCCGAAATTCCCCGATAAATCTGCGCTTGAAGTCATCCTGACCACCCTGCATTCGGGCGGCAAGTTTTCGGGCAAGGCCTATGAAACATCCGGCGGTTTGCATGGTGTGGGTATGTCGGTGGTGAACGCACTGACCGACAAATTCCGCGTCGAAGTCGCGCGCGACCGCAAACTGGTGTTTCAGGAATATTCCAAGGGCACCCCGCTTGGTCCGCTTCAGGATGGCGGTGCTGTCAATAACCGCCGTGGCACCACGGTCATCTTCCGCCCCGATCCCGAGATTTTCGGCAACCGGGCCAAACTGAAACCCGCCACGATCTTCCGCATGGCACGGTCCAAGGCCTATCTGTTCAAGGGCGTTGAAATCCGCTGGACGGTCGATCCGGAATTGCTGACAAGCGATGATCCGACCCCGCAGAACGAAGTCCTGAAATTCCCCAACGGGATTCTCGATTATCTGAACATGACCATCGAAGGGCGTGATCTGATCACCGAACGCCCGTTCGCAGGCGAAGCCAAGTTTTCCGAAAGTGCCGGTCGCGTTGAATGGGCGATTGCATGGCCGGATGGCGGCGAAGGGTACTTCCATTCCTATTGTAACACCGTCCCGACCCCGCTTGGCGGCACACACGAAGCCGGTTTCCGCTATGCCCTGACCAAGGCGATCAAGACCTATGGCGACATGATCGGCCAGAAAAAGGCTGCCGCGATCACCGCCGAGGACGTCTTTGGCGGCGGCTGCATCATGTTGTCGGTCTTCATTCCTGATCCGCAGTTCCAGGGCCAGACCAAGGAAAAACTGGGCACACAGGGTGCAACCAAACTGGTTGAAACTGCGGTTCGCGACCATTTCGATCACTGGCTGACCGGTGATACCGAAAATGCCAAACGCCTGCTGGAACGCATCATCCTGCGCGCCGAAGAACGCCAGCGCCGCAAGGAAAAGAAAGAAACCAAACGCCAGTCGGCAACCCGCCGCCTGCGCCTTCCGGGCAAGCTTGCCGATTGTTCACGTTCCATCGCCGCCGGGACTGAAATCTTCCTGGTCGAGGGTGACTCGGCAGGTGGTTCCGCCAAACAGGCGCGAGACCGTGAAACGCAGGCCGTTCTGCCGCTGCGCGGTAAAATCCTTAACGTGGCGTCCGCGACCCGTGAAAAGATGATGGCAAACCAGGAAATCAAGGACATGATCGAAGCCTTTGGCTGCGGTTCCGGCTCCGATTTCCGGCTTGCCGATCTGCGCTATGAACGCGTCATTATTATGACTGATGCTGACGTCGATGGCGCGCATATCGCATCCCTTCTGATGACCTTCTTCTATCAGGAAATGGCTGGCTTGATTGAAAACGGCAATCTGTATCTTGCCATGCCGCCGCTTTATCGCCTGACACAGGGCGGAAAATCCATCTATGCGATGGATGACGCGGAAAAAGAGGTTCTGCTGGATACCGAATTCAAGAACCGCGGCAAGGTCGAGATTTCCCGATTTAAGGGTCTCGGTGAAATGCCACCCCCGCAGCTTCGCGAAACCACAATGGCGCACAAAAAACGCACCTTGCTGCGCGTCTGCCTGCCCGACGCCGCCGAGCCCGATGCCCGTGGCCAGACCAAGGATCTGGTCAATCGCCTGATGGGCAAAAAGCCGGAGCTCCGCTTCCAGTTCATTCAGGAACATGCCCGCTTTGTCGAGGATATCGACGTCTGATCGGATCGAAATTTCAAACCATCAAACCCGGTGCCCTGCGCCGGGTTTTTTGTCCCTGACGGCCAGAAAAACATAACACCCATACAACGCGGACACATAATGACCCACAATTATGCCGCCATCCTTCAGGATATTTCGGACACGATCCGCCAGACCGATTTTGCCGATGCCCGCAAGGCCGACTATATCCCCGCACTTGCCCGCGTGCCCGATGACCATTTTGCCATGGTGCTGCGCACCGCAGGCGGAAACGAACTTGCCATTGGCGAGGCCGACCTGCCCTTTTCCATCCAAAGCATTTCCAAGGTCTTCGCTCTTGTGCTCGCCCAGCGCGCGCATGGTGATGATCTATGGAAAGCCGTCCGGCGCGAGCCATCCGGTTCTGCCTTCAATTCCCTGATCCAGCTTGAACAGGAACACGGCATCCCGCGCAATCCCTTCATCAATGCCGGTGCGATCCGTGTCGCCGATCTGATCGCATCACGCTACGCCAACCCGGATCGTTCGGTGGCCGAATTCCTTGGCCAGCTTTGTGGCAATCCCGGCATTCGCGTCGATAACGATGTCTATCTGTCCGAGGATCAGCACGGTGACCGCAACCGCGCCATTGCCTATCTGATGAAAAGCTTCGGCAAACTTGATAACCCGGTCGAAGACGTGGTTCGAGCCTATTTCAAACAATGTTCGGTCGCGATGACCGCGCGTGAAATGGCGCGTGCGGCCTTCTTCCTTGCCAACAAGGGTGTCGGCATTGATGGCCGCACCGTGATCACGCCTGAGGAAACCAGCCGCATCAATGCGCTGATGCTGACATGCGGGATGTATGACGGGGTGGGCGATTTTGCCTTTACCGTCGGCATCCCGGCCAAAAGCGGCGTTGGCGGCGGCATCATCGGTGTCATTCCCGGCGAGTTTTCCGTGTGTGTCTGGTCGCCCCTCCTTGACGGGCGCGGCAATTCCGCAGCAGGCATTCGCGCGCTTGAAATGCTGATCCGCGCCATTGGACGCTCGGTCTTTTAATCAAGCTCGCCGCATTCGCCCCGTGGATAGTTATTCAATGTTTCACGACATAAATATGCCGCGGTTTGGTCCTATCAAACGGTTGATCTTTAAACGCATTCTGGCCGTATGCTTTATATTGCCCTATGCTGGACCGCGACGGTCGAAGCCCAGACATGGTATCTGATCGTTTGATGCCTTGAGACGAAGGAGCCCGCATGAAAACCCGGTCATCTGCATTAACTCGTTGCCTGTCAGGCGCAACTCTTACTGCCGGTTTGGCCTTTTTGGCCGGGTGCAGCAACATGACCACCGTTGAATACCCGACCTATCATGTCAGCGAAGTCCAAAGCTTCAAGGTCTATGGCGCACCGAACCAGATCATGATGGTCGAAGTCCATGACAGGGAAAACCTTGTCCCGCCTGAAACATGGGCATCGGCACTTTCCAATCACGGTTATCCGCCGCGTCTTGATTTCGTTACCGATGCCGGTGATCTTGCCCCGAATCAGGTTCTGCGCGATGGCTATCGCGTCGTCGTTGCCGTCAGCCCGTCGCAAACGACAATGGGCGAAAAAATGTGTACCGCGCCCGAGACTACCGACTATCCCGCAGACACAACCCGTATTCCGGTCCGGATTGCTTTCTGCGCGGGCGACAGTCCTATTTCCGAACTCCGCGCACACTTCATAAAAGATGAATTTGAACAGCACGTTATCCGAAACTCGGACACGATCATCTATCAGTTGTTCCCGCGTGAAATTCGTGATGACAGTGACCGCTCATGCGGCATGATGCGCGCGGGCTGCTAAACCGGAAATAGCAATTGGTATAATTCCGCCGGATCACACTTGTTCTTGCACTTCATTCCGGGCAACCTGTCTTCAACTACCCACAAGGGTAGGCATCAGGCATGGAAATAAATGCCGATAAAAACAGGGAAGACTACTCGAATGGGGAAAAACCGTTGCCAGCAATGGCACGTATTGGAAAATTGCGCGCGCCCATCTGGTTTCCTCTGGCACTGGCTGGCGACCCTGAAATGAGCAACAGGGTAGATTTGAAATCGCGTATTCTTTCAATCTGGCCGTCCATTCGGCGCATGGTGCAAACCGGCCTGATCATGGCAATTCTGGCCGGTACCGGCAGCATCGCCGCACAGGCAAATGACGGTCATCGGAATACGGATACCGGTGCCTATGACCTTCACATGACCATCCTTGCCGATCAGGATGCCTATCCCCAAAGCTATCAGGTCAACGGTCACGCCAGCGGCGTTTTATATGACCTTCTCCATGATTTCAGCACCCGCCAGCAAATCGAAATGACCTTCCAGAATTTGCCGCTGAAACGCGCACTCGAAGACAGCGTCAACGATCCGGCTGGCTATATCGGCATCCCCGCAAACGATGCAAGCCCGGCTTTCATTCTGTCTGACGGGATCAGCACGACAAGCCTTCGTGCCATCACGCTCAAACAGCGCGACCTTGCGATCACAGGTCCGCATGATCTTGACGGGTTGCAGGTTTCAATGGCGCGTGGCCTGCAACTGCATGGCCAACTTGCGCATAACCATAATGACGGGCGTTTCGACATCACCCATGTCAATTCGATCCGTCAATCGATCGCGTTGCTGCTGGCCGGGCGGGTTGATGTTGCGTTGATCTATTGCGGCTATGCGCAAAAGGCGTCGCTAAAACAGATGGTTCATCTGTCGGATGATGAAATTGCCGCATTGTCGATCCATCCCGCCCCGGTGATGAATGCGATCAACCGGCTGGCCCTGCCCGCCAATCCGGGGAATGCGCGTCTGATGCGACGCTTTAACAGCTATCTCGCCAGACAGCGCAGCAACGGCGCACTTGAAAAGCTCTATGCACAGTATCTGACCGATGAAAACACCGTCGAGATGGTTCTAAGTGATACGATCACCCCGTCCGGCAACAGGATATCAACACCCTAGGTGACAAGCTCGCAAAGGGCGTCGGCAAAGATGTCGGGTTGTTCAAGCGGGACATAATGCCCTGCTTTGGGCACATCAATCATCGTTGCACCGGGAATACGTCCCGCCATTTCATGATGGGATGCCCGGCTGATCACCCGATCAGCCTCCCCCACCATCACGGTGCAGGGCATACCCAGTTCCGATAACAACGCCATGCTGTCCGGGCGGTTGGCAACTGCTGTGATCTGGCGCTTGAAAACATCCTCGCCAAAATCCTCCGCCATATCCGAAAGCAGGCCGACAAGTTCGCGATTGTGCCGATGATCGGGATGGAGCATGTCATCAAGCATCGCGTCATTCACCCCCTGAAACGGCTGGTTCCGCCCCGAAAGCCGCGCGAGCAAAATCCTGCGCCGACGCATCAGCGGGTCATCGGCCGTCGCGCGCGTATTGACCAGCATCAGATGCGATACCCGTTCCCGCGCCATGCGCAGGATTTCAAACGCGACATACCCGCCCATCGACATCCCCACCAGCGCAAACCGATCCGGCACCAGATCAAGGACATACCGCGCCATCCCCACCACATTGTCCTGCGCATCAAGTTCGGGGATAATCGGCTGGATTGTGGGGGCGGCACCATGACGGGCGCGCTCATCCATACGCGCGATTACCGGCTGCCACATCCGCTGATCGGCCAGCATGCCCGACAGAAAGACGACTGGAACAGCCCTCATTTAATCAGCGCACTCAGTTCCTTGAATTCCGGGGTTCCTGCCACACGCAGCCATTCAAACATCACGCTTTCCCGCGTCACGATTTTCGCCCCGGCATCGCGCATCCGTTCCAGTCCGAAAATCTTGTCATGGATGCTGCGCGATGTCACCGCGTCGGCCACCACATAAACCTCACGTCCGCGATCAATCAGCTCCATCACGGTCTGAAGCACGCACACATGGGTTTCCATCCCGGCAATGACGATCTGGTCACGGCCCGGTGTTTCTTCGATCTTTTCCATGAAGCCATCGGCAGGCACGCTTGAAAAACTGACTTTGGAAACAACATTGCCGCCATCAGCGGTATCGGATGCCTTCATCATCAGATCAAGGATCGGGGCCGCCGTATGGCCAAGCCCCTTGGGATATTGTTCAGTCACAATGACGGGAACATTCAAACGATTGGCGCATTTGACAAGAAAGCAGCAATTCTCGACGGTCTGATCAGGGTCCAGACAGGCCGGATAGAGCTTTTCCTGAACATCGATAATCACCAGACTTGCACGTGACGCGTCCATCAACACCGTTTTTCTCCCCGTTTCATTGTATATTTCACCAGATTACGCTTCCGGTCTGTGGCAAACAAGCCTCTCGCACCGGGTTAAATTGCCTCTTTAACCCTTTTTTGAGGCGTTTTTCTTGACTTAATTAAGGCTTCGCTTTACGACGCAAGCTGCTTTATCGCAGCGATAATCACATCATAACGCATTCTATTGCGGGAAAACGAACCATATGAATTTCGCCGATCTCGGTCTGAGCGAAGATATCCTCAAAGCCGTCGCAGACGCCGGCTATGATACCCCGACCCCCATTCAGAGCCAGGCCATTCCGTCCGTCCTGATGGCACGTGACATTCTGGGCTGTGCACAGACAGGTACGGGCAAGACAGCCAGCTTTACCCTGCCGATGCTTGATATCCTGCATCATGGCCGTGCGCGCATGCGGATGCCCCGTTCGATCATCCTCGAACCGACCCGCGAACTCGCGACCCAGGTAGCAGCAAACTTCGACACCTACGGCAAATACATGTCGCTGTCCAAGGCGCTGATCATCGGTGGGGAATCCTTCGTCGAACAGCAGAAAATCCTTGAAAAGGGTGCCGACGTCATCATCGCGACCCCGGGTCGCCTGATCGATACGTTTGAACGCGGCAAACTGCTTCTGTCGGACTGCAAACTGCTGGTGATCGACGAAGCCGACCGTATGCTTGATATGGGCTTCATCCCCGACATTGAAAAAATCGTCAATATGCTGCCCAAGCAGCGCCAGACGCTTTTCTTCTCGGCGACCATGCCCAAGGAAATCCGTCGCCTTGCCGACAAATTCCTGTCCAACCCCAAGGAAATCACCGTTTCCCCGCCCTCGACCATGGCGACCACGGTGGAACACAAACTCCTTGTCATGGATGAAATGGACAAACGCGAAGCCCTTCGCAAACTTGTCCGTCAGGAAAACGTCAAGAACGCCTTCGTGTTCTGCAACCGCAAAAAAGACGTCGATATCCTGTTCAAATCGCTGACCAAGCACGGCTTCAATGCCGGTCGCATGCATGGCGATCTGGTCCAGAGCGAACGCACCGAAACGCTTGATAAATTCAAATCGGGCGAAATCACCCTGCTGATCTGCTCGGACGTTGCCGCACGCGGCATTGACGTTGCCGTTGTCTCGCACGTCTTTAACTTCGACGTGCCCTTCAACGCCGAGGATTACGTCCATCGTACCGGCCGTACCGGTCGTGCCGGTCGCGCAGGCAAGGCCTTCATGCTGGCCGTGCCCGAAGACGGCAAACTTGTTGCTGCGATCAACAAATCCATCAACATGGACATTCCCCTGACCGAGCTTGAAGGCATCGAAACCCTTGAACTTGACTTCACCGGCAAAAAACGCCGCACGAAGAAAAGCCGCAAGGCACCGGTGCGTGATGCCTCTCCGCGCAATGATCGTCCGGCCCGCAACAACAACCGCGCTGAACGCGAGGCCAAAGCCACTGCCCCTGCCCGTAACGAGCCAAAGCAGGATGCACCGGCACAGCAGCCGCGCGAAAATGCACCACAGCGCGATACAAAGCCGCGCAATGATCGTTCCAACCGCCCGGCCTATCAGGACCGCGACCGCAATGCAGGACGTTCATCGTCGCGTCGTGACCGGGATGATCGTTATGACCGTGACGATAAACCGGTTATCGGTCTTGGCGATCACGTTCCGGCCTTCCTGCTGACCCCGGTTCCGGCATCAAGCCTCGGCAAGCCACGCGCCGACGAGGTCGAGAAAAAGGCACCGGCCAAGAAATCACCGCCAAAGGCACCGGCGGCAAAAACCGCACGCGCCAAGCCGACCCGGACCAGAACCGCAAAGGCTGCCGCGAAAAAGGAAAGCCCGGCACCGGAAGTCAAGGACGAGGCCGTAACCGCCTCTTCTGCTCCGGCTACTCCGGTGACTTCGGCGGCAACGCCTGCTGCTGCTCTGGCACCGGCAGCAGCCGACGCGCCAGCCAAGGAAGAAAAACCGAAAACCGCCCGCCGTCCGCGCAAAAAACCGGCCCCGAAAAAGGCCGCGAAGGCCGCCAAGGACGAAGTCGCGGAAACCGGATCGGCCACCAGCGAAGGCTGATCCTACCGGCACATCGAAATACAAAAGGCCGTCAGAACAATCTGACGGCCTTTTGATTTTGGTGCGATATAATCGCTAAACGGCACTTAAACTGCGCGGAACAATCCGGTCGAACTCGGTTTTTCCGGGCGACGCTTGCGCATCAGTTTCAGCATGGTTTCAATCGAAATCGACAGCAGTGTCGCATGGGTGATTTCCTCGATCTCGTCCATCACCAATGAC
>CAMPHD010000028.1 GCA_946885765.1 uncultured Thalassospira sp. | reverse complement strand
GATAACCTGTTCGGCATCATGGCGGGGGGCATCGCGGAAAACAAAACGGGCCGCGGCCCGGCCCGGTTCCTGCAACCACATTTCGGGGCCTGCAATGTGGCTGGAAATGTCGGCATTTTCTGCGATACCGCAAAACGAACGGCTGCCCAACCGAACCGTGCCAGCGGGCAATTCAGCCGATAAACCCTGCCCCGGATGTTCCGAAACGTTGGCGATTGGCGTCACATTGCCCGCGGCACGGACAAGGGCGCGGGATAATGGATGGGTGCTGTTGGCGGCGATTGATGCGGCAAGGGCCAGCGCACTGTCATTGCCGGAGTTGTTTATCAATTCGGGCTTGCCGGTGGTCAATGTACCGGTCTTATCGAAAATGACAGCATGAATGCTGGTCAGTCTTTCCAGTGCGGTGGCGGATTTGACAAGAATACCCGCACGTAACAGCCGTCCTGTCGCAATCACCTGAACAACCGGCACAGCAAGGGCAAGGGCACAGGGGCAGGTAATGATCAGAACGGCAATCGCATTCATCAGGGCATCCTGCCAGCCAATCCCGCCAATCAGCCACCAGCCGAGAAATGTGGTGCCCGAAAGAATATGTACCACCGGGGCATAGGACTTCGCAACGCGGTCGGCAAGGGCGACATATTTTGCCCGCCCCTGTTCGGCATTTTCCATCAGCCGGACAATTTCGGCCAGAAGTGTTGTTTGCCCGGTCGCGGTAACGCGGACGCGCAACGGTGCCGATATGTTGGTTGTTCCGGCAAAAACAATTGTGCCGGGTTTGGCGGTGCCGGGGATGCTTTCGCCCGTGATCAGGCTGGTATCGATATCCGATTGCCCATCAAGGATTTCACCATCAATGCCGATCCGCTCCCCCGCCGCCACCAGAACGATCATGCCCGGTTTGGCTTTGTCCGGTGCGATCAGTCGGCGGGTGCCATCGTCATCCAGAACCGTGACCGAACGCGCATTAAGCGAAAGCAGATGTTCAGCCGCCGATCTGGCCTGACCGCGTGCGCGGCTATCGAGGTATCGACCAACCAGCAGGAAGAACAAAAGCGTAATCGCGGAATCAAAATAGGCATGCGGGCCGCCGCGCATGGTTTCGGCCAAACTCATGCCAAGGGCAAGAATAACCCCCAGGCTGATCGGGACATCCATATTGACCCGGCGATTGCGGATGGCACCCCATGCCGACCGATAAAACGGCATCCCGGCATAGGCGGCTGCGGGCAGGGCAATCAGGGCCGATATCCAGTGGAAAAGATCACGGGTTGCGCCGCCCATTCCCTGAAAATATCCGGCCCAGACCGACACCGAAAGCAGCATGACATTGCCCGCGGCAAATCCGGCAACCGCCAGACAGCGCAGCAATTCGCTGTTGCGGGCCTGTGTTGCCTGTTCGAGTGAGGCGGGATCAAACGGGATCAGCCGGTATCCCATTTGCAGAACCGGCTTAACCAGGTCATCAACATCGGCAATGTCACCGTTCCATGCCAGACGCAGACGGCGCGTGGTCATGTTGACGCGCGCATGCAGGACAGACGGATTTTTTTGTAGCAGGGTTTCGATCAGCCAGACACAGGCGGCACAATGAATGCCATCTACCATCAGGTTCAGATGATGAACGCCTTCCTCGCCGGTACAGACAAGGTCGGTGAAATTGACTGCGACGATTTCATCGCTGTCCGGGCGCAATGGCCGGGCGTTGGGATCAATGCTGCGGCGGTTGTAATAGGATTTCAGATCCAGACTAGCCAGAAGTTCGAACGCACCTGCACATCCCCGACAGCAAAAATCAGGTCCGGCCGGGGACATCGACGTCACCGGATCTCCACAATGGTGGCAGGTGGTTTGGCTTGTCATGGTTTTACAAGTACGGTCTGGACGGTTTGGTAATCATCACCAAGGGCACGGGCAATGGTCCGGATTTCCCAGCGTCCATAAACCGGAAACGCGGCACTGGCGCGATATTCGCCGGGGGCGATTTCGGCCAGCCGGACAGTCTGATCAAGGTCGTCACGATCAGAACGCCGCAAAACGATTTCCATTTTGGCACCACTGATCGGTCGGGAATCACGATCCCGAAACAGAACGGTAACCGTGGCAGACTGATTGATCAGGCCATCGACGGACAGTTTGCTGCGCCATCCCAGTTCGGTCTGGCGTTGCGCGCCGGACATCGCGGCATTGTAATTATTGCCTTCTTCAAAGGCGTGTTTGGTGACAAGCCCGTTCCAGCTTGTCATTGAAAACGTGATCAGCGAGATATTGGCGATCAGCATGATCGCGAAACCGCCAACAAAGTACCATGGGATCAGGCGATCCGATTTGCGTGGACCGGTGCCGGGGGCTTGTGATGCGGTGGTTCGGGGTGTCATGTTGTTAACCTCCTGCCCGGTTTCGGTCATTTCGGACCGGCAAAAACGGTATCATAAGTTTCGCGAACATTGTCCTGCTGATCGGTCACGCTGAACTCGAACGGTGTGGCTTCGCTGCTTAATTTTTCCGGATTTGCGGCAACAAACACACGGAAACTGCCGACGCGATCCGGGGCGACATTCAGGCTGAATGTGCCGTTCTGGTCTGGTGTCAGACCGATCACCTGAAAATTGCTGGCAGCCAGTCCCTCGATCGCAAGGACATAGGTTTTCGCAGCCTGTTCCTTGTTCAGAACCTTCAAGGTATAGCCTTTACTAACTTCACCATCCGACAGACTGCCAAAGATCGGATTGCGGTCACGCAGGACATTCACCTCAAGCGTTGTGCGGTTCAGAAGGCCAAAGGCCATCACCGCAGCGACCAACACCAGAATGATCGAATAGAAAATCGTTCGCGGGCGGACAATGCGGATTTTTGTCGCCTTGCCATGGGCGCGTAGCTGGCTGTTCTGCACGGAATCGAACCGGACCAGATCGCGCGGGAAGCCGACCTTGTCCATCATTTCGTTGCAGGCATCGATGCACAGACCGCAGCCGATACATTCCATCTGCAATCCGTCACGGATATCGATCCCCGTTGGGCACACGTTAAAGCAGGCATAACAATCAATGCAGTGACCAACTTCCGGGACTTCACCGCGGACAAGGTTTTTGCGCTTGATCGGGCCACGTGGCTCGCCGCGCCAGCCTTCATAGGTGACGATCATCGACTCGTCATCAAGCATCGCCGACTGGAAACGCGGCCACGGGCACATATAGGTGCAGACCTGTTCACGCGCCCAACCCGCCAGCAGATAGGTCGAAAATGTCAGGAACGCGATGGTGACATAAACGCCGAGTGACGCATCACCGGTAAAGATATCGACCATCACCGTCGGGGCATCGTTGAAATAAAGCACAAACGCACCGCCGGTTGCCGCCGCAATCACCAGCCACGACAAGTGTGTTGCCCCGATTTTCCAGATTTTTTCAAAGGTCCAGCGCGATTTGTCGAGGCGCATGCGCGCATTGCGATCCCCCTGGATATGGCGTTCGACCAGCATGAACAGGTCGGTCCACACCGTTTGCGGACAGCCATAACCGCACCAGATGCGGCCAAACAGCGACGTCCCCAGAAACAGACCAATGGCGGCAAGGATCAGGAGGCCGGTGATGTAATAGACTTCCTGCGGCCAGATTTCGATAAAGAAGAAATAGGCGCGCCCCATATCCATATCGATCAGAACCGCCTGATCCGGTGCCGAAGCTCCACGATCCCAACGCAGCCACGGCATGATCCAGTAAATCGCCAGCAAGGCGATCAGGGCAAACCATTTCAGATTGCGGAAATAACCCGACACCCGTTTCGGATAGACCTTGTCGCGAGTTTTATAAAGCGGCTGGTCACGGTCATCTTCCGGCAGCGTGTCGTTTTGCGGGATCGGATGTGCGGGATCGGGCTGTTGCAAATGGGGCATGGCCATTGTCGCTACCTGACTGTTATGCCGCATCGTCGATAACTGCTCTCGTGTGGTTTGGGACCACCAGTTATCGGCATGTTGCGCGACATTGGCATGCGGCATGCCATGCCGGATTAGGATTATTCAAATGACAGTGCGAACATACGAAAAACCCGCGGCACACCACCATGACACAGATCAATTTTCGATCAGATCACGGTGCGAAAGTGCCGCGGGTCGAAGATTTTTCCCGCTTACTGACCGCCACCAAGCGAATGGACGTAAACCGTCAGCATTTTGATGGTTTCCTCGTCAAGGCGACCACCCCAGGCCGGCATCACGCCACCGCGCGAATTGGTTACGGTTTCGGTGATGGATGCGGTATCGCCACCATACAGCCAGATTGCGTCGGTCAGGTTGGGTGCGCCCAGTTCCTGAATGCCCTTGGCGTCTTCGCCGTGGCAGGATGCGCAGTTATCGACGAATATCCCGGTGCCGCGATTGGCCGCGGCCTTGTCGGTTTCGCGACCGGTAAAGGCTAGGATGTATTGAACGACATCATTGATGTCTGCGCGTTCAAGTATCCCGTCACGACCAAAGGCCGGCATGTCATTGAAACGGGTATCGTCATTGGCATCCCAGCGAACACCGACATGAACCGTTTCATTGACGGCATCAAGCGTTCCACCCCACAGCCAGTCGTCGTCCTGAAGCGACGGGAAACCCGGATTGCCCGAACCACCCGTGCCGTGACACGGCGCGCAGTTTTCGGCAAATACCGCCTTGCCACCCGCCATCGAGAAATTCAGCAATTCGCTGTCATTAACGATTTCATCCAGATCAAGTGCTGCCAGACGTTCCATATAGGGCGCGCGTTCCGCAGCGACATTGGCCATGGTTTCATGCAACTGGGTACGGTTGGTGGTTTCAAACATACCGGTCAGGTAGCTGGTTGCGGTTGGCCAGGACGGATAAACCACCCAATAGCCGACCGACCAGACGATTGTGGCCCAGAAGACATACACCCACCAGGATGGCAGTGGCGTGTTGAGTTCCTTGATGCCATCCCATTCATGCCCCGTGGTTTCGCGGCCCGAAACCTGGTCCTTTTCGACATGTGTCGACATAGCTCGGTTCTCCCCTAATCCTGATCCCGAAGCGGAATCCGGGCGTGCTCTTCCATGTCTTTCCGGCGCTTTTTGCTGGGCCACATGACCCAGGCAATGATCGCCCCGAAAAGCAGCATCAGCCACAGACCCCACAAGGGCCGGAAAAAGTCAGCGAGTTGCGTAAAGAATTCCATGACGTTCCCCTTCGCCTTAGCGCAGGTTCAACTGCGGGTTATAGCTGGTGAAGTCGACCATCCGGCCCAGCACCTGCAGATATGCGACAAGCGCATCCATTTCGGTCAGCTTTGCCGGATTGCCATCAAAGTCACCGGTTGCCGCATTCGGATAGCGTGCAAGGAGTTCGTCGTAATCCTCGTCCGCCATCGCCTGCAGATACAGGTCGGCCCTGGCATTCTCGATCTGCTCGTCGGTGTAGGGAACGCCAACCATTTTAAGCGTTTCAAGATGTGCTCGGGCGTCATCGAACTTCAATTCGCGTTCTGCCAGGAACGGGTAGCCCGGCATGATCGATTCGGGCACAACCGCGCGCGGATCAATCAGGTGGGCGACATGCCAGTCGTTGGAATATTTGGCACCAACACGCGCAAGGTCCGGACCGGTACGTTTCGATCCCCACTGGAACGGATGGTCGTACATCGATTCCGCGGCAAGGCTGTAATGGCCATAACGTTCGACCTCGTCACGGAACGGACGGATCTGCTGGGAATGGCAGTTATAGCACCCTTCACGGAGATAGATGTTACGCCCCGCCTGTTCGAGCGGCGAATAGGGACGGACGCCTTCGACCTTCTCGATGGTTTGTTCCATCGTGAACAGGGGCACGATTTCAACAATACCGCCGATAATGATGGTCAGGAAAATCCCGAGGACGAGAACAAAGACGTTCTTTTCAACAATATGGTGTTTTTTCAGAAGCATTTTCCCATCCCCCTTATTCGGCGGCCACGGTGGCAGGTGTGCCAATCGGTGCTTCGCGACGCAGATCACCCCTGATCGTCTTGTAGACGTTCCAGACCATGATCAGCGAACCCAGCACGAACAGCAGACCGCCCGTTGCACGAATGATGTAATAGGGGTGCATCGCTTCAACGGTTTCGATGAAGGAATATTGCAGGAAGCCCAGATCATCATAGGCACGCCACATCAGGCCCTGCATGATCCCCGATACCCACATCGACGTGATGTAAAGAACGATACCGATGGTGCCGAGCCAGAAGTGATGGGCAACCAGACGCATTGAATACAGCCGTTCGCGGTGCCACAGAACCGGGATCAGGTGATAGATCGCACCGAAGGACACGAATGCCACCCAGCCAAGCGCACCGGAATGAACATGCCCGATGGTCCAGTCGGTATAGTGCGACAGACCGTTGACCGCCTTGATAGACATGACCGGGCCTTCGAAGGTCGACATGCCATAGAAACCGACAGCAGCCACCATGAAACGTAAAACCGGGTCGGTACGCAGCTTGTCCCATGCACCCGAAAGCGTCATCAGGCCGTTGATCATCCCGCCCCATGACGGCATCCACAACATGATTGAAAACGTCATGCCAAGAGTTTGCGCCCAATCGGGAAGGGCCGTGTAATGCAGGTGGTGCGGCCCGGCCCAGATATAGAGGAAGATCAGCGCCCAGAAGTGAATGATCGACAGGCGGTAGGAATAGACCGGACGTTCAGCACGCTTCGGAATGAAATAATACATCATGCCGAGGAAGCCCGCGGTCAGGAAGAAGCCCACCGCGTTATGGCCGTACCACCACTGCGTCAGCGCGTCCTGAACCCCCGAAAACATCGAATAGGATTTAGTTCCCATGAAGGAAACCGGGATCGCCAGATTGTTGCCCAGATGCAGCATCGCAATCGTGACGATGAAGGCCAGATAGAACCAGTTCGCCACATAGATATGCGGTTCCGTGCGTTTAAGCAGCGTGCCGACGAAAACGGCAAGATACGCAACCCAGACCACGGTCAGCCAGATATCAACAAACCATTCCGGTTCGGCATATTCACGGCCTTGGGTAACCCCCATGACATAGCCAAGTGCGGCCATGACGATGAACAGCTGATAGCCCCAGAAAACAAACGCCGGAAGCGCCTTACCACCGTAAAGTGCCGTGCGGCAGGTCCGTTGCACCACATAGAATGACGTTGCCAGAAGGGCGTTGCCACCAAAGGCAAAAATCACCGCCGATGTATGCAGCGGGCGCAGACGTCCGAAATTCAGGAATTCGTTATCGAAATTAAGCGCCGGAAATGCGAGCTGCCAGGCAATTAAATCGCCCGCCAGAAATCCGACGACGCCCCAGAATACGGTCGCCAGTGCGCCCCAGCGCACAACGTCCATATTGTAATCGACAGCAACTGGCGTTGATGCTGTCTGTGCCATGCTCCCCTGGCTCATGCTTGACTCCCGTTCAAGGTGTTCGGGTGAGTTGTCCCCGATCCGATCAGGCAACTCCATCAGTCCCGGCGGTGACCGGGTGCGGCACATGCCATTCCCCTGTCACCTGCACCAAAAGCCCCGCCGATTCTGTGATGCGCTTTTTTTGCGGCGTCACAGGCAAAACGGACGAGGCTTTCGATTGTCTGATGATTATGCGGGCAGAAGCCTTTCGCGCCATTGATCCACGTCAATACCGGCGTGTAAAAACTCCGTGTCTTTCAATCTTCAGGCAAAGCTCGCCCGCGTTGCGGGACAATTGATTGCTAAGTGTGTTTATGCGCGTTTGGGGCTGTAAAGATGTTGATGCAGGTCAAGGTGGGTGTGAAATCTTTGCGGCATGATCGCTGACAAATCGCAAGAAGAGCGCCAATCATGTCAGCAACCTATCAGGCACGGCCCTTAACGCATCTCACGGCGGATATGACCTTTCCGCTCGTGCAGATGATGCAAACCGGTCTTACATTTGAACGCTGGCGTGAATTTGTTGCCGAATTCTGCTCTGATCGCGGCAACAGCATGATCGGGGCCGGATGCGACGATATTCTTTGGCAGCGCCCGCGCGGTATCATCGTGATTGCCAATGAACGGGGCTATATCCACGGCCTGTTTTCCTATCAGGTGCGTGACGATATTGCCGAGGGGCTTGTCCTGCATGTCGACAATGTCATGGCGGTTGAAATCGTGTCGCGCCCCTATGTGCTTGATGCGATGCGTGATGCAATGAACCGGCTGGTTCGCGATCATCACTGTGCGGCGGTGCATGTATCGCTTGGCGAAATGGAAGAACGCCTGCGTCACTATTTCAGCGGGGCCGGGTTCGTGCCGCGTAAAATCCGTTATTGTGCCCCCGCCAAACACCCTTGATCACATTGACTTTGGTGGACGGCATCCGCTGACACCGTTATAAGGCGGTTATGAACGGTATTCCTTTTGTCAAAATGCATGGTCTGGGAAATGATTTCGTTGTCTTTGACGGACGACGCGATCCCGCTGTGCTTGATCTTGATAACGCAACCGCCGCCCGCATTGCCGATCGCAAAACCGGTGTCGGATGCGACCAGTTGATCGTGATCGAACCGGCACGTGATGACCTTGCCGATGCTTTCATGCGCATCCGCAATAATGACGGGGGCGAGGTAGAGGCCTGCGGCAATGCCACGCGCTGTGTCGCCAACATCGTCATGGGTGAATTGGGCCGCAAGGATGTCATTATTGAAACCGTTGTCGGTTTGCTTGATGCCAATGGACTGGCCGATGGCCGTGTGACCGTCGATATGGGGCAGGTCAGGCTGGACTGGCGCGATATTCCGCTGGGTCAGGCCGTGGATACCAACCATATCCCGTTGTCTTTGGGCGGTCTTTCGGATGCGGTTGGTGTTAATGTCGGTAATCCGCATGCGGTGTTTTTTGTTGATGATGCCGAGGCGATTGATATCGAAAAACTTGGACCCGTCCTTGAACATCACGAAATGTTCCCCGAACGCGCCAATATCGAGGTTTGCAGCATCATCGGCGAAGACCGGATACGCATGCGTGTCTGGGAACGCGGTGTCGGTGTGACGCGCGCATGTGGCACGGGTGCCTGTGCGGCGGGTGTTGCGGGCGCGCGTCGTGGTTTGACGGGTCGGAAAACCGAAATCATTCTGGATGGCGGGCCGCTTACCATCGAATGGCTGCCTGATGATCATGTTCTGATGACCGGGCCGGTTGCGACCAGCTTCTCGGGCTTTTTGCATGGCTCCCTTCTGGGACAGCATTGATCGAACTTTTGATCTGGCCCGCATAACGACATGACGGGCCGGTGTCGTTATGAACGGGTTCCGGGCTTGCGAAATGTCTGTCTGTAAGGCAAAACAGGCGCAAACGGGTTCTTCGTTCAACCCATGTCGGGACGCCCCCTCCCGTCTTTTGTTAAACTCAAAAGCAGGTTCAGATAATGGCTGACTTCAATACGCTTGACGGTGTCAATGTCGCTGGCAAGCGCGTTTTGCTGCGCGCTGATCTTAACGTTCCGATGAAAGACGGCGTTGTGGGCGATACCACCCGCATCGAACGGACGGTTCCGGGGCTGATCGAACTGGCCGATGCCGGTGCGAAACTGGTTGTGATTACCCATTTTGGCCGCCCCAAGGGCGAACGCGTTGCCGAAATGTCGCTTAAACCGGTTGCCGATGCGTTGGCCAAACAGCTTGGTCGTCCGGTGAAATTTGCCGATGATTGCATTGGTGCTGCCGCCGTAGACGTTGTGAACAGCCTCAAGGACGGTGAAATCGCGGTTCTGGAAAACCTTCGTTATCACTCCGCAGAAGAAAAGAACGATCCGGTCTTTGTGGCCGAACTGGCAAAGCTTGGCGATATCTATGTCAATGATGCGTTTTCGTGTGCGCACCGTGCCCATGCCTCGACCGAGGGCTTGGCGCGAAAGCTTCCGGCCTATGCCGGTCGTCTGATGCAGGCCGAGCTTGAAGCGCTTGGCAATGCACTTGAAGCGCCGAAACATCCGGTAATGGCGATTGTCGGCGGTGCCAAGATTTCAACCAAGCTGGATCTGCTTGGCAATCTGGTTGCCAAGGTCGATCAGCTGGTGATCGGCGGCGGTATGGCCAATACCTTCCTTGCGGCCAAGGGTGTCAATGTTGGCAAATCACTGTGCGAGCACGACCTTCTGGAGACCGCACGCGAAATTTTTGCCAAGGCCGAAGCCGCCAATTGCGAAATCGTCCTGCCGGTCGATGGCCTGGTCGCCAAGGAATTTAAGGCGCACGCAGATCACACGGTTTCCGACATCAACGATGTCGATGCCGATGGCATGATCCTTGATGCCGGTCCGAAAACCATTGTCGATCTGAACAAACGCCTCGAGTCTTGTGAAACGCTGGTCTGGAACGGCCCGTTGGGGGCTTTTGAAATCGTGCCTTTCGATACGGCCACCGTTTCAGTGGCACAGCAGGCGGCAAAACTGACCAAGGCCGGTAAACTTCTGTCTGTCGCGGGTGGTGGGGATACGGTTGCAGCCCTCCGTCATGCCGATGCGGATCAGGATTTTTCGTATGTCTCGACCGCAGGCGGTGCCTTCCTTGAATGGCTTGAAGGCAAAGAATTGCCGGGTGTTGCCGCCTTGTGTGGCTGATCCGTACCTTTGCTGACATCAAATATCAAATGCAAAACCCCGCCGATTGGCGGGGTTTTGTTATCCGGGCAGGCTGTTGCCTGCGGTTTGGGCGATGATTGTTTCGCGGTCTTTCAGGAATGCCGCATAGCCATTATCCATCATCGCACTGGCCAGTTCGATATAGACGGCAAACAGGCGCGACAGGGTGTCGGTTTCTTCTGGGTCAAGGATCGCCAGAAGTTCTGCTGACCGTGCCTGGCCGGTTTCAAAATGTTCCCACGCCAGTTCCAGAAGGATTGAACCCAGCCGATCCAGATCGTCATATTTCTTCTGCCCGATGGCATTGCGGATTTCGCCAAGCGTGATATCGGCGGCAATCAGGATTTCACCCGGTATCGTCACCAGCCTGTCCGGGCCTTTGATATCGTCGGGAAGGTCACGCAGGATATGCACGACATAACAGAAAATCGCCATGTCGCGCGCGTGATATAACGGCGGATTGCTGAGCGGCGATGTATATCCGACCTCGCTATCAAAACGTGCCGACAGCAGATAGACGAAAATAGATGCCGGGGCTGCGGTTGCCCCCTCGCAATAGGCGATGAAATCGTCCCATTCATCCATCGGGTCTTCGGCCACATCACGGCGCAGGGCGTCGGCCAGATCAACCCACGGATCAACTTCCAGATCGCTTCGCCCCAGTGTCAGGCGAAGGGCGTCGAACACCTGCTGACTTAATGGGCCGCTTTCGGGATGGGGATTGTCGCCATCGATCTTGGCGGCTTGGATTTGCTGCTGCCACTGATCAATCGCAATCAGGGTATCTTCGCGGGCATAGTCGCGTTCATGATCGGTCAGTTCCAGAAACCCGTCATCGACAATATCGTCAATCACCCGCATCGATGCATAGGCCGCCAGAAAGAAGCGTTGCCGTTCCGGGCCAAGCCGCATGGCGGCACGATACAGATTGGCGTTCTTCGCAGCCGCAAGGGCATTGCAGGCGGAAAACGGGTCGGCATTCGGGCCTTCTGTCGGTACTGGCGTCGTGGTCATGCTGCGTGTCGTCTTTCCCTGATGAGCCTTCTACGAGTCATACAGCCTCGTTCGGGCCGACAAAAGGGTAATTGAGCATCGCGTGCAGGATTGGCGCAAAACGGGTTCAGAATTCCAGACGATAACCCGCCGTCAGGCCAAGCATCGCATCGAACCGGTCGGGTGCGGCGGCATTCGGGCCTGATGAAAGGTCGCTGGTTACACGCCCGTGCAATCCGATCCAGATATCCTGAAACGGCATATAGGAAAGGCTTGCGGCAATGCCTGCATCATCTGTTCCGGTGGGATTGCCGGGATTGCTTGAAAAGTTTTGACTGTAAACGCCACCGGGACGGTGGGTTGGCGTCACATCGTAATCATTGCCCGATCCAATGCCGGCACTCTGACCAATCGGGCCATTCAGCTCGAAAACCGGGCCGAAGGCAAAGCCAAGATCGGGACGCGGCGCATAACCGATACCAAGCTGGGCCGCAATACCGTTGCTCGATGTCGGCTGACTGTCCATTTCAAGCCAGAAAAGGGATTGGTCACCTTCGGAATCCTTGGCGGGATCGCCCAGAACGATTCCGCGATTGCTGCGCGTGGAGAAATAATTGCGCATGCCGCGCGGGGATGGGGGCGGCAAGATACCGGGAACCAGTGAATTTGGGGAACTATCAATTTTGGGCAAGCCAATCGTCACGCCGGTTACGTCTGGCGTGGCAGGCAGTGTCGACTGTGCTTGGGCCGTTTGCGAAAACCCGCTTGCCATCACGGCAATTGCAAGGCTTGCAATCGGCCACATCATTGGACGTGATACATTCATGCCTCGTATCCCGACAGCCTGATCCCAGTTGGTGCACATCCCCTTGTGCGAACAAATACTGGATGTTTCCGGTCCCGGCTTTATCAGTCGGTGAGGAACGCCTTGATGGCTTTTATCTGTTCCTCGTCATTCAAGTGGGGTGCGTGACCGCAATTTGCTACTGTTAAAACCGGCATTTCCGGTTTTTGTTCCCGCATTTTTTCTACGATGGTGGGTGGGATCAGATCAGATTTGGCACCACTGATCAGCATCACCGGGCATGAAAGGGCGTTGAATTGGTCCCAGGCATCAAAGGAATCAATATGTTCGGCAAAGACGCGCATGACTTCAGGATCGTAATGCATCATGAAATTTCCGTTCGGCATCCGTCGGACGGAACGTGCAGAAATAAATGACCAGGTGGCGTCATCCGTGATCCCGAAGGGCGCATAGACCAGTTTTACGATTTCTTCGACATCATGAATTGTCTCGAACTCGGGCGTTGTGCCGACATAGGATTTGATCCGCGCCACCGCCGCCGGGTCAAGTTCCGGCCCGATATCGTTTAAGACCAGCTTTTCGATCCATCCTGCTGCCTCCGCGGTAACAGCAAGCCCGATCAGACCGCCCATGGATGTACCGATCCAGTTGCAACTGGAAATCCTGAAATGTTCCAGCATCTCGAAAGTCTGGGCGACATAAAAGGGCAGGGTGTATTCGCGTTCGGGATTTTTGGCCCATCCCGAAAGCCCGCGTCCAATCATGGACGGACACAGCACGAAATAATCATCGGCAAACTGCGGGGCGACATGATCGAAATCATCGGCCAGTCGCGCCAGTCCGTGGCTCATGACAAGGGCGGGCTTATCCGGGTTTCCCCATGTCCGGACATGAATTTCATAACCACAGCAGGGAATAAAATGATCGCGAAAGGCGGGCATGGATTGCTCCTTGGGATGCCCGTCAATAGAGACTTGCGCGTCGGACTTATGCGTCGCGCTTGCGGGCGATCATGAATAACCGATTGAACGGAAACAGCGTGATACCATCATCACGCGGGGGATAGACCTGTTTCAAGCGGGTTTTGTATTTTTCGCAAAATGCGGCGCGTGCGTCATCGTCGGGCAGGGTCGCCAGAACCGGCCGCAATGCGGTTGACGATGTCCAGTCGAACACCGGGTCGTCGCCCCGCAATACATGACAATACTGGGTTTGCCAAAGGTCGATGGCATCGCAATCGGCTGACAGCACGTCGAAATAATCACCGGGTCGCATGATCCGGATTTGTCCGGTTGCCTCGGACACCGCGTCGCGCCATTCAATCCCGGCTTCGCCAATCAACTGATGGCTTGGAGCAAGGAAATTGTTCGGCACCTGAACGGCCAACAACCCGCCCGGTCGCAAAAACGTGGTCAGGCGGGGAAACAGTTTGGCATGTTCGGGGACCCAGTGTAGGGCAGCATTGGAAAAGATGATATCGACCGGTGCATCGGGTTCCCACTGCGCGATATCGGCCTGTTGCCAGTCGATATGCTCGTCGCGTTTGCGGGCTGTTTCCAGCATTTCGGATGACGAATCGATACCTGCAATCCGTATGTCGGCATTGTCCGGCGTGCGATAGGCCTGATCCAGCAAGGCGGTAATCGACCCGGGCCCACAGCCAAGATCGACAATGTGACGTGGCACAAAACCGTCCGCCGGTTTGGGCAGACGGGCAATCAGATCAATGGCCGGACGACGGCGTTCATCGCCAAACAGACCATACCGAACGGGATCCCAGTGTGTATTGCTCATACTCTGATCCATACCGCGCACGATCCTGAAAGAAAACCATAAAGGCGTTTTCGGTGCTCGGACGCTTATTTGTGCTGTTCTTTTTCCTGCTGGTCGTAATGTCCCTTGATCAACTGGAACATGAACAGCACCGCACCGATGAACAGTGCCAGACCAATGAAATAAGAATACGCGTCAAGCGATCCCGAGGCATAAAACAGGCCGAAAAGACCCACCGCGATCGTCAGAACACCGAAGATCAAGCGATCCGCACCCATCTTGGAACTCCTCCAAACTTCTGATGTATATCGATTTCAGGCAATAACCGGTGCCTTATACCGTGCCCAAATTGCGAATTCTTTGAGGTACATCACGAAAGATTTCGACAAGTTGCAAATAAACCGGTCTTTTGAACGGAACAATCAGATCGGGCAGCGTACAGAAATCAGTCCAGCGCCAAGCATCGAATTCGGGATGGGGCACATCGATTTTGATATGTTTTTCCTTGCCGGTAAAGTGCATGGCAAACCATTTCTGTTTCTGGCCGCGATATTTGCCACCAAACGCCTTGCCGATCAGGTGATCGGGCAGGTCATAGGTAAGCCAGTCGGGTGTTTCAGCGACGATTTCAGCCTTGCCGGTCCCGATTTCTTCGGACAGTTCGCGAAAGGCGGCTTGTTCTGGGGTTTCACCCTCGTCTATGCCGCCCTGCGGAAGCTGCCACGCACCTTCAAACCCGATCCGGTTGCCGATCCAGACCTGGCCTTCATCATTGAACAACGCAATGCCGACACACGGACGATAGGGCAGATCATCTGCCGCCAAGTCGGTTTTACCAGCTCTGCCGTTATCCCCGGTCGGTTGATCCTTGTCCGGACTGGCCGTTTTCTTTGACTTGCTGCCTGATTTCTTGGCCATGTTTACCCCCTTGTCGGCGTTTGCGCGTCAGCTATGCCGTCAATTCTCGATTGTTTCGTTTGCACCGTCGCCGGTATCTTCCGGGGCGGCATTCTGCTGCGCACGTGCTTCAGCCTGTGCAGCTTCGCGGCGGGCGGCTTCGGCTTCGTCGGCAGATTGCGGCGTGACCTGCATTCCGGCAAGTGCCGAAACCGGTACAAGCTGAACCCCCTGACGCGCAAGCCGTGCCGACCAGTTGCGCAGGCGCTGAATGGTGACCGGATAGGATTGTGCGATCCCGATGGCAACGCCGTTGCTTTTTGCCTGCTCCACCAGATCGTTTAACCGTGCGTCAATCTGGCGGCGGCTCGGAATTTCATCGATCATGATGTTGCCAACGGCATTCGGACTGTCTGTATTGGATGCTAGTTGTGCACCAAGGCTGATGGAACCGGAACTGGTCCCTTCGATATACATCAGTCCCGTCCGGTCGATAAACTCGATAACCGGGCGAATGGCACTATCAAGGCTGCCGAACTTCGAACCAAGATAGCTGACGACGCCAGCATAACCGGGGAACCGTGCTAACAGCCATTCCAACCGGACAAGGTTTTCACCTTCTGGCAGGCTGGTCAGAAGCGCTCGCGGGCCGGGATCGGATAGCGGGAAGTCGATGGGCTCCATCGGCAACTGCAAAAACACCTCGTGGCCCATCGCACGTGCATCTGCCGCGACCTCTGGCAGATTGTTCGAATAGGGGGACAGCGCAAGTGAGATGTTCAGCGGCAAATCTTCGATTGCGGCCTGCGACATAAGGTTGGCCTTCAACCACGTCAAAGGGACGTTTGTAGGCATCAAACGGTGTCGTGCCATCATCGGCAATGCGCGGAATGCGCCCGAAACTGCCTTCCTCATCCAGACCGGGAATGGGGGCCGGGCGCAGGGGATCTGGCTCTATGGGCTGATCAAGTGCGCCTTCCTCGGCAAGGGCGGCAAGTTCTTCGGGCGTCGGTGACGTGCTGCCATCGGTTGTGCCGTCCTGCCCCGGTGTTCCCACCAGATCTGCAACGCCTTCAAGCTGTTTGGCAATGTCTTCGGGGTTCTGCGGTTCGTCGGATTGATCCGTATTGGCATTGGCAAGGGCTTCCTGTTCGGCACGGGTTCGTTCTTCAACGTCGCGCACGCCCTTGGCGATTTCTTCCTGAAGTTCGCGTTCGGAACCGGGAACAGCCGCCACGGTTTTCGGACTGCCCAGATGGAACAGTCGCCAGCCGGTTTCCGGATCAAGGACCGGAATTAACCCGATCGTGACCACACCTATCGGGCTTAGGAACAGGGCAATGATCAGGAG